>DAOUTG010000106.1 GCA_030626845.1 Methylococcaceae bacterium | reverse complement strand
ATCCATCAACAACATCCTAGCGCGTGGACACATGAAATTGATCTACGACCCTTTAAAGAAGTGTTTTAAATTTTTTGATAGGAGAGCCTAAATGACAGATGATTGGATTCTAAAAGGCAGTTATTTTGAAAGTTGTAACTGCGAAGCCGCGTGTCCTTGCGTCTGGTTTAAAGAATCAACCGAAGGTGATTGTAAATTGCTCATTGCGTGGCATATTGACACAGGACATTTAAACGAAGTCGCACTTGATGGTTTAAATGTCGCCTTAGCCTGTTATGCACCAGAAAACATGGGCAATGGAAACTGGCAGGCGGCGTTATATGTCGATGACAAAGCAGATGAAGCGCAATTTAAGGCCATTACCGAGATTTTTAGTGGTCAAAAAGGCGGGCATTTAGCGGTCTTAATGAGCTTTGTCGGTGAGGTTTTAGGGGTTAAAAAAGCAAGTATTGAGTACATTGCCAAGGATAAAAACCGCCAAGTAATTATAGATAAAGTCGCTGATGTAGAAATTCAGGCGATCAACGGGATTAGTGGCGAGCCGTCTTTAATTACCAATCCACCGTTATGTGTTGTAACGAGTCATCCTGCAACCGTTGCAAAATCGACACATTATCGCTATCAGGATTACGATAAAAATTGGGAGTTTTCACAACGTAATGGCTATTACTCGGATTTCATTTACCAGCCTTGAAGGTCATAAAAAAACGCAAGTATTGATAATTATCAGTTTGCTTGCGGTTGTCTTCATAGCGTGGGGTGAATTATTTTATCAGCATCTACAAATGACCTCTAAACCGATGGGTCAAATGTGGATGCCCCCTTCAAAAATGTTAGATTGGGGCTGGCTAGATTTTAGTTTATTATTTAGCATGTGGGCGGTGATGATGGTTGCAATGATGTTACCGTCTGCACTCCCGATGATTAGCAGCTATCATCATGTTTGTCATCGACGAGGACAAGCTTCTTTTATAAGCAGTGGTATTTTTACCGCCGCCTATCTTCTCATTTGGCTATTTTTCAGTGTATTACTTACCTTGCTGCAATGGCCGTTACAGGGCTTAGGCTGGTTATCGCCGATGATGGATAATCAAAATTCTATTTTTGCAGCTACTCTATTTATTATTGCGGGCGGGTATCAATTTAGCGCGTTAAAACAAGATTGCTTGAAATATTGCCAATCGCCTGTTGGTTTTTTATTAAACCGTTGGCAGGAGGGTTATAAAGGCGCGTTTGTCATGGGTTTAAAACATGGGTTAACGTGTTTAGGCTGCTGCTGGGCGCAAATGTTATTGATGTTTGCTTTAGGGGTGATGAATATTTTAGCGATGGCGTTGTTGACGCTGTTTATTTCTCTGGAAAAATTATTGCCTGTTAATAATAAATTATTCTCTAATATCAGTGGCGTGTTATTTATTGCTTGGGGATTATTTGTCTACTCACAATAGTTGTTTTTAGTATGGAGTGATATTTAACCGTTTTATCTTTTTATTGACATTTTTAAATCTGCTTGTGGTTTTTAAATGTTTATTTGGTAGTTTAATTACACATCAAGCAGAGTTTGATGGTAGGCATTCTTAAGCTGAAGATTGGGAACGAGAAATCATAGTTCTCCACCGTTACAGTGCAGCCATTAAGATTTCACGGCTTACTTCGGGAGTAATAATGCTTTGTTCTCCTAATTTAACCATGCCATGTTGCGTTAACTTTTCAATCAAGCCATCAATTTCAGTTTCACCTAAATCTACTTGAGAAAGTCGAGTAGGTACTTGCATAGTTTTAAAAAACTGTTCTGTTAATTCTGTTGCGCGACTAATTCGTGAATCATCATCACCTTCAGTCAGATTCCAAATACGTTCTGCATACTGTAGCAACTTTTCTCGTTTTTCTTTGGCGCACACCTTCATGACCGCAGGTAATACGATCGACAAAGTGCGTGCATGATCAATTCCATAAGCCCCCGTTAGCTCATGACCAATCATGTGAGTTGACCAATCTTGCGGTACTCCCGCACCAATCAGACCATTCAGAGCCATAGTTGCCGCCCACATAATGTTGCCACGCACATCTAAATCATTTTTTGTTTCAGCGACCAACGCTTTTGGTCCTTCTTCGATAAGTGTCTGTAGTAAGCCTTCAGCGAAACGATCCTGTACTTTGCCATTAACGCTATAGGTCAGGTATTGCTCCATGATATGAACAAATGCATCTATTACACCGTTACTGATTTGCCGATCAGATAATGACAGTGTTACCGAAGGATCAAGGACTGCGAATAAAGGCTGAACGAGTGGACTCTGAAAAGGCAGTTTATTACCATCACGAGTAACTACTGAATTAGCATTCGATTCTGAACCAGTTGCGGGTAATGTTAATACACAACCAATCGGCAACGCCTGATTAATAGGCTGTCCTTTAGAAATGAAATCCCATGGATCTTCTCCTTCAAATAGTGCTGCGGCTGCGATAAATTTAGTACCATCAACGACTGAACCTCCACCAACAGCTAATAAAAAGTCTATATCATGCTGACGGATTAAATCCTGCGCTTTCATCAACGTTTCGTATTTTGGGTTTGGCTCAATACCCGAAAATTCAAACCAAGTATGCTCACTTAATACATCAACAACCTGATCGTAAACGCCATTTGATTTAATCGAACCGCCACCATAGGTTACTAGAACCTTTGACTCTTTTGGTATTGCCTGACTTAGGGCTTTAATTTGACCTTCGCCAAAATGAATTTGAGTGCTATTTTTAAAACTAAAATTTAACATTACGTTCTTCCTAATCTATGAAATAAGTGAGCTAATAATTTTTCTACAGCACCACGCTTAATGCGCATTATCATGATACCACTTCGGCATCATAACAATAGCATTTGGATTTAGACCTTGATCTTTAAAGGTATTAATTTCCATTTTAACCGTTCCTTTTTGTAAATCAATCACAGAAATAGAACCATCATTCATACCCGGTAAATTTAAAAAGTTATTTTGTACAAAAGCATAACGCTCATCAGGTGAAAAAACCACATGATGTGAGCCTTCCGCCGTTGGAATTGATTTTTCAAGTATGGGTTTGGCTGGATTTTTAATATTGAAAATATTTAAATGACCCGGACTTGCAGTGGTCACATACATTTTATCCAGCTTATGACTAAAATAAATTTCCAGAGGCACGCCTTGCTTCAACAAATTAAAATCAAAAATTTGTGAAAAACTAAAATTTTGACTCATGGTATTCCAGACACCTGTCCACAACGTATTGCCAAAGGCGGTATTAATATAAAGTCGCTCAGGCTTTGCTTTCGGTAAAAAGACAGCTTCAACAGGGGCAACACCAGAAGGTGATGGCTTGTCTGACATTTTATGGGTGGAAAGCACTTTACCGCTACGCGCTTTAATCACCGTTACCGTCTCTTCTGCAATACTAAAATCTGTAGGATGCAGCGTATTCGCAATCACAATGCGATTAATCTCATCATTGATACCAATGCCATGCGGGTGACTAATAAACTTTTTACTGGTCTCTGTTTTCGGGGCTGAAATGACTTTAATTTGTTTATCGGTTTGAGCATCGCCCATAATGACATTACTCGAACCCATACAGGTAACATACCACCGCTTTTTATCGGCTGAAAAAACCAAGTCTTCTGCAACCTGACATTCAGGGACATCAATGGTTTTAAGTTTATAAGGTTGCTTGGTCATGTCAATCACTTGCAAAGGGTTGCTACCTAAAGAAGCGACATAGGCTTTAGTGACATCTTTATTATAAAAAACATGATGCGCCTCTAAATCAGTCGGCAAGGGAATATCGGTGACAATTTTTGCAAAATTCTCAGAATCAAAATCAAGGTCAATAATTGCTAACCCTTCTCGTTTGGGTGTTTGATCGGGTTTACTTTGATAATTAACCAAGGCTAACATTTCAGCTTGTGCCAGCATTGGGCAAAGTAAGGTTAAAGCAAACAATGATTTTTTAAATGTGGGTATTATTTTCATAATATCTCTCAAAATTGTAAACATCGCTATAGGGATGCTTAGGTTATAAAGGAAAATTTAATTTTCTGCGGTGCAAGGGTCGATAATGGTTTTTATTTGTGAAATTTTAGTCACAGGAAACTCACCCTTACTTGCATGTTCATAAATAGCCGCCTCATCTGGTGCAATATAAATACAGTACACCGTGTCATCGCAGACATAACTTTGTAGCCATTGGATTTTGCTTCCCATCTCTGACAGTACGCAGCAAGATTTTTGTGAAATACCTTGTAATTGTTGGCTACCAACTTAAGACGGGACAAAATAAAGAACTAACTGCGATATTCTTGTATCATAGGTTAATGACTAAAAAAACAGAACAACACAGAAAATACGCGCAGCTAGTCACGTAATT
>DAOUTG010000005.1 GCA_030626845.1 Methylococcaceae bacterium | reverse complement strand
TGCAGGTGTTAGAGCGACAACCTGATATTGCAGCGGTACAAACTTTAGCAGATGGAATGGTGAATAAAGGCTTATCTTTGGGAACAATGGCATTATCTTTACTGACATCAGAGGAGCAACTACAAAAAATTGGTTTTGATATAACTCAGGTAGACACGGCAACACAAGTGAATCAAATTTATTTAAGCTATTTAAAACGTCTCCCCAATCCTGAAAATAAAAATGCTTGGATAAAACAATTATTTGTAAAAAGACCGCTTATTTGTTTGATAATTAATCTCAACTATTTTCTCAATATTATTTTTTAGCAACAAGCGGTTTTCCCTTATAATAATGCTTTCAGTTTTTATGATTTTAAAAATAGGATATTATTTATGAAAAAAATTGCTTTACTTGTTCCCGCTCTATTCTTGATGATACTAAGTAACGTTTATGCCCATGGTCCTGTCAGAGGTAAAATGACGGCAACAGTCACTATTGATGCTCCTGCGGTAAAAGTTTGGGATGTTATTAAAAATTATGATGATATGTCATGGCTTCCCCCTATTAAAAGTGTAACCGCTGATAAGGGTAATAATAAAGGGAGCGTCCGCATTTTAACTTTGAAAAATGGAGGAACAATTACCGAGGAGTTAAAAGCTTATAAAGCCGATAAAATGAGCTATAAGTATAAAATTACTGACATGAGTTCAGTTAAAACCATTCAACATGCAGGTCAAGATGAACAAATTCCTGTTGTCCCTGTTGAAAATTATGCAGCAACCCTTAGTGTTAAAGAAAAAGCGGGAAAATCAGTGGTAACTTGGGTTGCAACTTATTACCGTGCTTATGTTAATAACAATCCCCCTGAAGAATTAAATGAGAAAGCCGCTGATAAAGCAGTTACCACTATTTTAACATCAGGATTAACTAATTTATTGAAAAAATTTAATTCAAAGGGAGATGAATCTGCGGTTTCTATTACGATGAAGCGTTAGTTTTATTACGCTTATGTTTGAAAACCTGATAGGTCTTTAACAACCTTTCAGGTTTTTTTATGTTTTAAAAACTCAGGAAATTAACCTATGAATTTTAAGAAATTACTTATCGCCTTAACTATAATAGCACTTAGTTTTCCCAGTCATCTTGTTGCAACCCCTTATGCTTTTATTAGTAATCAAATTGAAAATACGGTTTCGATTATTGATATTGAAAAAAATAAAGTCATTAATTCAATTGATGTCAGGGGTAAACCTGTCGGTGTTGCCATTAATCCCAAAAATACTCACGTTTATATTAGCACGCCAGAAGGCGATGGTTTTACGGTGATTGATGCAGATACCATGGCGGTTATTAAAAAAGTTGAAGTCGGGGGCGCATCATTAGGGATTGTTTGTGATAATAAAGGCGAACGAGTTTTTGTTGCTGATTGGTATGAAAATACCGTCTCCGTCTTTGAAACTAAAAGTTTTAAGTTAATTAAAACAATTACGGTTGGAAAATCACCTTCTGGGATGACTATTAGTCCTGATAATCGTTGGTTGTATGTTGCTAACCGAATGGATAATTCAATTTCACAAATTGACTTAAAAACTTTTCAGCTTAGAAATACGACTAACGTTGGAGCGCACCCTTTTGGTTTAGCAATTGATCGCAAAGGAGAAAAACTTTATAGCGCCAATGTTGAAAGTAATGATGTCTCTGTTTTAGAGGCAGGTCATTTAAAACGCCTTACCAAGATTAAAGTCGGCAGTCGTCCTTATGCGATTGCATTAGCTTTAAATGATCGCCGCTTATTTGTAACTAATCAAGATGATGATACGGTTTCGGTGATAGATACTAAAACTTTAACTAAAATTGCTCAAATTGAGGTCGGTGAGAAACCTGAAGGGATTAGCACCCATCCTAATGATAAGCATGTTTATGTTGCTAATTGGTTGACGAGTACGGTTTCAGTTATTGATGCAGAAACTTTGACTGTTATTAAAACTTTGGAAACAGGTGAAGGCAGTCGGGCTTTTGGTGATTTTATTCGGTAAAAATGGGTTTTATTTCTTGTTTCATAATGAATTTTTATAGCCCGTAGGGTAGGTTTAGTCCACTCTACGGGCTACAAATTAATGTGCAGTAATTGTTATTTTATTATCATCTAAATCCAGTGACTGGCTTTTAGAGACCAATTCTTCATTAGGCGTAGGTACATATTGCAGCGCTAATTCTAAAACTTCATCTATCCACGAAACACAATGAATTTCTAAATTTTCCTTAATATTAGCGGGAATATCGGCTAAATCCTTTTCGTTTTCAGCAGGAATTAAAACACTCGTAATTCCCCCTCGGTGAGCGGCTAATAATTTCTCTTTCAAGCCCCCTATCGGTAAAACCTCACCACGTAGGGTGATTTCCCCTGTCATTGCAACATTTGCTCGAACAGGAATTTTAGTTAATGCTGAGACAATCGCAGTACACATGCCAACGCCTGCACTCGGCCCATCTTTAGGGGTTGCGCCTTCTGGAACGTGAATATGAATATCCTGCTTTTGAAAACTATCATCACTAATACCTAAAATATTAGCACGACTTCTAACCACGGTTACCGCAGCTTCGATGGACTCTTTCATTACCTCGCCAAGCTTTCCTGTTGCAGATTGCTTGCCTTTACCAGGTATCACGGCGGTTTCAATGGTTAATAACTCACCCCCTACTTCTGTCCATGCAAGCCCTGTTACTTGACCAATACGATCATTTTCTTCGGCAACCCCATAATTAAAACGCCTTACGCCTAAATAATCATCTAAGTTTTCTTCATTAATTAAGGTTTTGTTACTTTTTTTGCTTAATAACAAATCCTTGACTACTTTTCGACAAATTTTGGATATTTCACGTTCTAAACTTCTAACCCCTGCTTCACGAGAATAAAAACGAATAATATCTCTAACCGCCTCTTGAGAAATTTCAATTTCGGTGGCTTTTAAGCCATTATTTTCAATTTGTTTAGGAATTAAAAAACGTAAAGCAATATTAATTTTTTCATCTTCGGTATACCCTGCCAAACGAATCACTTCCATTCTATCCAATAACGCAGGGGGAATATTCATGGTATTAGCCGTTGCTACAAACATTACATCGGATAAATCAAAATCAACTTCTAAATAATGATCGGCAAAGGTGTGGTTTTGTTCAGGATCTAAAACTTCTAATAAGGCAGAGGCTGGATCACCTCGGAAATCGCCCGCCATTTTATCAATTTCATCTAATAAAAACATAGGATTACGCGTTTTTATTTTGGACAGACTTTGTAGGATCTTACCTGGCATAGAACCAATATAAGTCCGTCGATGTCCTCGAATTTCAGCTTCATCTCTCACGCCGCCCAATGCCATGCGTACATACTTACGATTAGTTGCATGAGCAATGGATTGACCTAATGAAGTTTTACCCACCCCAGGAGGCCCTACTAAACATAAGATAGGCGCTTTTAGTTTTTTAACTCGCTGCTGTACCGCTAAATATTCTAAAATACGTTCTTTAACTTTTTCCAAGCCATAGTGTTCTGCTTCTAAAACTTCTTCTGCTAGTTTTAAATCATGCCGAACTTTGGTTTTTTTCTTCCACGGAACATTAATCATCCATTCTAAATAATTGCGAATAACCGTGGCTTCTGCTGACATCGGTGACATTAGTTTAAGTTTATTTAATTCAGCCGTCGCTTTATCTTTAGCATCTTTAGACATCCCTGCTTTGGCAATTTTTTGTTCTAATTCTTCAACTTCACTGGTAGCGCCGTCCAATTCACCTAGCTCTTTTTGAATGACTTTCATTTGCTCATTCAAATAATATTCACGCTGGTTTTTTTCCATTTGTTTTTTAACGCGAACCCGAATTCTTTTTTCAGTTTCCAGTATATCCAGCTCAACTTCCATCAATATCATCAAGGTTTCTAAACGCTGCGCTATATCACTTAATTCTAAAATGGCTTGTTTATGTTCCACCTTTAAGTAAATATGGGCAGCAATAGTATCAGCTAGACGACCAGGTTCATTAATATTTGAAACTGACTTAAATACTTCAGGGGGAATTTTACGATTTAATTTAACGTACTCATCAAATGCTTTCAGTGCGGTGCGTTGCAAAGCATCCATTGCTTTATCATCCAGCGTTAAATGTTCAGGAACAGAACTGACTGAGGCAGAAAAATAATTCCCCGTCTGTTCATAATAATCAATAGTGCAACGACTAAAACCTTCCACTAATACTTTAACCGTGCCATCAGGCAGTTTTAGAAGTTGTAAAATATTTGCCAAAGTCCCTAATTTATAAAGATCTTCTATCTCAGGTTCATCGACTTCAGGTTTTTGTTGCGTCACTAACAAAATTTGTTTATTTTCCATCATCGCTGTTTCCAACGCTTCAATGGATTTTCCTCGCCCAACAAATAGCGGTATCACCATATGCGGATAAACGACTATATCTCTTAGCGGCAATACGGGGAAAAGGGGGTTATTATTACTTTCAGTCATGTTATTTCCATTGGGAACTTAAATCTTCAAGTTTTAGAAAATATGGGGACAATTGAAAAAATAGCAAGTTTATTTCATTTTCCAACTGAGCGTTTCACCTGCTTTTAATGGGGTAATTAAATTTTCTTGCCTACCATATTGACTAGGAATCTCCCAATTTTTCTTTTCTAAAGTAATTGTTTGTGTGTTTCTAGCTAAACCATAAAAATCTGCCCCATAAAAACTAGCAAAGGCTTCTAATTTATCTAAGGATTTTTCTTTTTCAAAAACTTCCGTGTATAACTCAATCGCAGCAAACGCGGAATAACAACCTGCACAACCACAGGCACTTTCTTTTAAATTTGTTATATGCGGTGCACTATCTGTTCCTAAAAAAAATTTAGGGTTACCACGGGTTGCAGCTTTCACTAAAGCCTGTCGATGTTTTTCACGTTTAAGAATCGGTAAACAGTAATGATGCGGATGAATCCCACCGACTAAAAGCGCATTACGATTAAAAAGTAAATGCTGAGGCGTGATAGTTGCGCCTATATTAGCGGGTGTCGATTCCACAAACTGTACCGCTTCTTCTGTGGTTACATGTTCCAAAACAATTTTTAAGGTAGGAAATTCTTTTACAATGTCCGTTAAATGGCGTTCAATAAATAATCGTTCTCGATCAAAAATATCGCAAGCCTCATCAGTTATTTCACCATGAATTAATAAAGGGACATGGTATTGCTGCATGGCTTCTAAAATAGGATAAATAACCGTTAAATCATTAACGCCTGCATCAGAGTTAGTGGTTGCTCCTGCGGGATAAAGTTTAAACGCATGGATAAATTCACAAATCGCCACTTGCTTAATATCATCAATCGTCGTTTGATTCGTTAAATAAAGCGTCATCAAGGGTTCAAATTCAGATTCCTGTGGTAAAGCTTGCAAAATTTGATGACGATAAGTTAATGCTTCAACAACCGATGTTATCGGGGGCTTCAAATTAGGCATTACAATAGCGCGTTTAAATTGGCGTGAAGTGTGTGCAACAACGGTCTCTAAAATATCGCCCGTTCTCAGGTGTAAATGCCAATCATCGGGTTGAATAATGGTTAAAGTCTTCATGAAATCCGCTCTTTTTTATAAAATAGCAGGCTATCTTAGCGTAATGGGCTTGAAAAGCTCAATAATTGCCCTTATTTCCCTTATTATTTTTCGGAGTTTTTATGCCAATTTATGAATATCAATGTCAATCATGCGGGCATGAGCATGAAGCATTACAAAAAATGGCTGCAGAGCCTTTAATCCATTGTCCTAGCTGCACTGAACCTGAGTTGAAGAAAAAAATATCCGCCGCAGGGTTTAGACTTAAAGGTAGTGGCTGGTATGAAACTGATTTTAAGAAAGGATCAAAGAAAAATATTGCCGGTGAACGTACCACTGGAACGAAAACAGAAACTAAAACTAAAACCCAAGATAAAACTACAAGCAGTGCCTCTAGTAAGTAACTGTTTACTTTTCCTTGTAGAAAATAGATTTTTCAGCCTTTAAAATTTTAAGAGAAAACTTATGCGTAGCCACAAATGTGGAGAACTAAATACCGCTCATTTAGGTGAGACCGTTGATTTATGTGGGTGGGTGCATCGTCGCCGTGATCATGGCGGAGTAATTTTTATTGACCTAAGAGATAGAGCAGGACTTATCCAAATTGTCTTTGACCCAGATACCGCTGAAACTTTCGCCATTGGAGAAAGTGTACGGAGTGAATATGTATTAAAAGTACAAGGTAAAGTTCGTAATCGTCCTCAAGGTACGGTTAACCTAAATATGATTACTGGGGAGGTTGAAGTTTTAATTCAGCATATTGAAATATTAAATAAATCAGAAACACCGCCCTTTCCCATTGAAAGTGACATGGAAGTTAATGAAGATACGCGCCTTCGCTATCGTTATATTGATTTACGCCGTGATGAAATGCAGCAAAAAATGCGCTTTCGCCGTGATGTTTCAAAATCGCTACGCAATTTTTTAGATGAACGTGATTACTTTGAAGTAGAAACGCCTTATTTAACTAAAGCAACCCCTGAAGGTGCAAGGGATTATCTTGTCCCTAGTCGTACCCATGAAAATGCTTTTTTTGCGCTACCACAATCTCCTCAACTTTATAAACAGTTGTTAATGATTGCAGGGATGGATAAATATTATCAAATTGTGCGTTGTTTTAGAGATGAAGATTTACGTGCCGATAGACAGCCTGAATTTACACAATTGGATATTGAAACCTCATTTATGAATGAGGATGGCATTATGTCTGTCATGGAAGAGATGATTAAAGAAGTTTTTGAAAAAAATCTTGAGGTTTCTTTACCTGAAAAATTTCCTAGAATAACTTATCATGAAGCCATGCGTCGTTTCGGGTCAGATCGTCCTGATTTACGGATTCCACTAGAATTAGTAGATATTGCTGATGATATGAAATCAGTTGATTTTAAAGTGTTTTCAACGCCTGCTAAAGATCCTAATGGGCGTGTGGTTGCGATGCGTTTACCTCAAGGTAATAAATTAAGCCGCAAAGAAATTGATGAACTCACTAAATTTGTCGGCATTTATGGGGCAAAAGGTTTAGCTTATATAAAAGTCAATGATCGTGATGCAGGTTTAGAAGGTCTACAATCACCGATTGTGAAATTTGCACCTGCCGATGTTTGGGAAAGTGTATTAACAAAAACGGAAGCACAAACAGGTGATTTAATTTTCTTTGGGGCAGACAAGACTCATATTGTTAATGAGGCAATGGGCGCATTGCGCGTTAAATTGGGGTTGGAACAAGGCTTGGTTCAAGGGAAATGGAAACCTGTCTGGGTTGTTGATTTTCCTATGTTTGACTGGGATGAAAAATCACAACGCTGGAATGCGATTCATCATCCTTTTACAGCCCCTAGTTGTTCAGCAGAAGCATTGCAAGCTAATCCTGGTGAGGCATTATCACGGGCTTATGATTTGGTTTTAAATGGAACTGAAGTGGGAGGCGGCTCAATTCGTATTCACAAAACTGAAATGCAAGCGAATGTATTTAAATTATTAGGCATTAGCGATGAAGAGGCTAATGAGAAATTTGGCTTTTTATTAGAAGCCTTAAAATATGGTTGCCCCCCGCATGGTGGCATTGCATTTGGACTAGATAGATTGGTGATGCTAATGACTAATTCAACTTCTATTCGGGACGTGATTGCTTTTCCAAAAACACAAACAGCGGCTTGTCCATTAATGAATTCCCCCTCAGAAGTTAATGATATGCAGTTACGTGAGTTAGGGATTAAATTACGTCAAACTAAAAAAACCGTCGTGGCATAAATTATAGAGGAGTCCAAGTTATATTTTGGACTCCTATTCTATAGATTAGGAAAAGGATTTACGTCACTATTTTTCATTAACCCATTCATATAATTCAGTTAATGTTGGATCGCATTTACAACAACCTGTTCCACAACTTGAATTAGGCACTAATTTTTTAACTTTTCCTTTACTTATCCATTTAGTCAACATGCCTCTCAAGGCATCTGCATCACATTTAAAATGTAATACTAAGTCATGTAAAGTAATTCGTTGCTGCTGTTTTAGATAATCACGTAATTCAGATAAAATCATTGGCTAGACTCCTCATTTTGATTTCTCCCATAAAACCACAACCCTATTAAGACACTGGAAAAACTTAATAATAAAGCACTAATCCACGCGAATGAATAGCTAGGATGTTGGCTATAAGTTGCCGTTTGATAAAATATCGTTGCGGTTAAATAGGCAAGCCCTGTTGTCCAAAACACAACAAAAATAGTCCAACCTGTATTGGTTTCTCGGTAAATAGCTGCAGTTGCCGCAACACAAGGGGCATACAGCAAGATAAATAATAAATAAGCAAAGGCGGCGGCTTGTCCATTAAAACTCGCCTGCATCGCACTGAATGTTCCTCGTTTAACTTCTTGAGACTCAACAGCTAAATCTAAATCTGCAACATTACCAATGTTAAGTCCTAAGGGATCTAATATGTTATCAGCAACCCCCAGTAAATTTTCGGGAATCGTTGCAAAAGCATTAATAATGGCAGTTTTTAATTCAAAGGGTTCAGTTGCTTCAATACTATCTTTTGCAGCCATTTGACTATAAAGTGCATCCAACGTTCCAACAACCGCTTCTTTCGCTAATATCCCTGTAAAAATTCCCACCGTTGCAGGCCAGTTATGTTCTTCAATCCCCATGGGTTTAAAAATAGGGGTTAAACTACGACCAATTTCACTGAGTACCGATTTATCACTATTTTCTTGTCCAAAACTACCGTCTGTTCCCAATGCATTTAGAAAGTTTAATACGAGAACCATAGGAACAATGACTTTCCCTGCATTAAATAAAAAAGCTTTTAATCTATCCCATGTTTTAGTCAATACACCCTGAATAGTGGGTAAATGATAGGCGGGCAATTCCATAATAAAAGGAGTCGCTGTTCCCTTGAATAAAGTGTGACGCATAATTAAGCCAGTCAATACAGCAACGACAATACCAAATAGATATAAACCAAATACTAAATTTTGCCCACCCACAGGGAAAAATGCCGCTGCAAATAAGGCATAAACAGGAAGTCTTGCACCACAAGACATAAAGGGGTTCATTAAGTTGGTTAGAATACGGTCTTTCTCATTATCTAAGGTTCGCGTTGCCATAATCGCAGGGACATTACAACCAAAGCCTACAATCATTGGGACAAAGGCTTTTCCAGGTAAACCGATCATCCGCATAAACCGATCCATGACAAAAGCGGCTCTCGACATATAGCCTGAATCTTCTAATGCTGACAAGAATAAAAATAAGAAACCAACAATAGGAATAAAAGTTGCCACAACTTGCATCCCGCCCCCTACACCTTGGGCTAATAAAACGATTAACCATTCAGGGAAATTAAGTTGTGATAAAAATACGGCTAACCCATCGACCATGAATGCACTCACAAGCTGATCGAATACATCAATAAAGGCACTCCCAATATTAATGGTAAACATGAATAGCGTGTACATAACAAGGAGAAAGACAGGAATACCTAGGAAGCGGTTTAGAACAATGGCATCAATTTTTTCAGTATTATGACGATTCACCTCTCCTAGTTTACATAAAGATTCTTGCGTCAGTTCATTAACAAAACCGTAACGAGCATCGGCTGCAAGAATATCAATTTCATCATCCGTCTCTACTTCAACTTGCTGTTGTAGTTTTTGTATTTGAGAATAAGTGTCTTTATCAAGCAGTGATTTTGCTAAAGTATCGTCTTCTAAAGCACGGATACTTAACCAACGTAGATTACAGTTAGCGTCTTGTGCTATTTGGGTTAATAATAGACCTGTCGTTTCAATAGCTTGTTCTAAAAGCGGTGGGTAGTTAATGCTTAGTGAAGGCGTAGGATGATGATTTACCGCTGAATTGATGGTAGTTTTTAAAGCCTCTAAGCCTGTTTTGTGACTGGCAGTAATAGGGATAACAGGGCATCCTACAGATTCTGCCAAACAAGTCATATCTATTTTAATCCCCCGCTTCTTAACCGTATCCATCATATTAAGGACTAATATCATGGGAACGTGCATTTCAATTAACTGCGAAGTTAGGTAAAGATTACGCTCTATATTAGAGGCATCAATAATATTGATAATTAAGTCAGCTTGTTTAGAAGCAACATAATCACGTGCGAGCTTTTCATCCAAGGAAACGCTATCATCCGTCGCTTCTAATGAATACGTCCCTGGTAAATCAACTAAATGAATGGTTTTATTTTCAAACGAGTAATCGCCTGTTTTTTTTTCAACCGTGACCCCAGGCCAATTACCCACCTGTTGTTTTGAACCTGTTAATGCATTGAAAAGTGTGGTTTTGCCACAGTTAGGATTACCGACAACCCCAACAATGAAAATATTACTCATTAGGTTTTCTCAATGAGTAAGACGGCTGCTTCATTTTTGCGTAAAGTTAAGGAAAACCCCCGTATTTTTATTTCAACAGGATCTCCCATCGGAGCAAAACGTGTAATGCTAAAGGTTGTTCCAGGGGTGAGTCCCATTGCTAATAATCGTTTACGATAAGCTTTTCCTGATTGGTCAAAACCTATTATTTTTCCACTATCACCCACCGCTAATGTTGTGAAATTTGTAGCCATAATAACTTATACCCTTAAAAAATAAGTGAATCTTTTTAGGATACTATCAATAATCATTCTCATTTGCAAGGGAATATAATTATTGGGTCTTATCTTGATAAAAGCTTAACCAATAACGCTTATACCGCCCATATAAGGTAATAAAGCATTTGGAATAGTAATCTGACCTTGCTCATCTTGATAATTTTCCATGATCGCAATTAAGGTTCTTCCAGCCGCTAATCCTGAACCATTAATCGTATGGACTAATTCTGGTTTTTTCATCGCAGTATTACGCCAACGTGCTTGTAAACGACGCGCTTGAAAATCTTTAAAATTACTGCATGAGGATATTTCTCGATAAGCATCTTGCCCTGGTAGCCAAACTTCAAGATCATAAGTTTTCGTTGATGAAAAGCCCGTATCGCCTGCACATAATAAAACTTTACGATAAGGTAATTTTAATTTTTGTAAAATAACTTCAGCATCTGCCGTTAATTGTTCATGGGCTTTTTCAGAATCCTCAGGTCTAACGATTTGGACTAATTCAACTTTTTCAAATTGATGTTGACGAATCATTCCTCTAACATCCCGCCCATAAGCACCTGCTTCACTCCGAAAACACGGCGAATGACAAGTAAATTTAAGCGGTAAATCCTCAGCATCTATAATCGTATCACGAACAATATTAGTCACAGGCACTTCGGCCGTCGGGATTAAATAAAGATCTGGCTCATCATTGGCTTTAAATAAATCGGCTTCAAATTTTGGTAATTGTCCTGTGCCTCTAAGACTTGCTGCATTAGCCAAAAAGGGAACATAGGTTTCAGTGTAATTATGTTCTTGGGTATGGGTATCTAACATGAATTGTATAATCGCTCGTTGTAATCGCGCTAACTGTCCTGTTAAGACCACAAACCGCGCACTGGCAATTTTAGCCCCAAGCTCAAAGCTCATCCCCTTTAGATTCTCACCTAAATCAACATGATCTTTAGGTTTAAAATTAAATTCAGGGAGTGTTCCCCAACGGCTTATTTCAATATTATCGTCTTCAGATTTTCCAGCAGGAACAGCCTCATCGAGTAAATTTGGAATACCTTCCATTATTAAAGTCATTTGTGCTTGGACTTTATTTAACTCAGTTTCAGCGACTTTTAACTGTGTCCCTAGATTATCAATTTCAGCTAACAAAGGTTTAATAGCTTCACCTTTAGCCTTCGCCTGCCCTATTTTTTTAGAACCAACATTACGTTCATTTTGTAACTGCTGAGTTTTAACTTGAATTTTTTTGCGTTGACTTTCAAGTGCTTGAAAAGCATCAACATCAAAATCAAAATTACGACGATTTAATTGAGTTTTAACGAAATCAATATTATTTCTAAATAAACGAGGGTCTAACATGAAGAATCCTTGAGGAGGGTATTTAAATTTATGGGGATATTTGAATATTTGAATATTTCAAAAGCAAGTAGAATGGTGGCGATACCGGGGATCGAACCTGGGACCTCGGGGTTATGAATCCCGCGCTCTAACCGGACTGAGCTATATCGCCGTTGCTCTTTATATAAGAGCGAGCATTCTAGTGATTTAGTGCTAACTTGTCAAACATTAAATCTAAAATGTACCACATCACCATCTTGAACATTATAGTCCTTACCTTCTAAACGCCATTTTCCTGCATCTTTTGCCCCTTGTTCGCCATTATTATCAATAAAGTCTTGATACGATACAATTTCTGCACGAATAAAGCCCTTTTCAAAATCAGTATGAATAACCCCTGCGGCTTGTGGTGCTGTTGCACCTATGGGAATAGTCCATGCTCTGACTTCTTTAACCCCTGCAGTAAAATAAGTGGATAAATTTAATAAAGTATAAGTTGCACGAACGACACGATTAAGCCCAGGTTCTTCCAAGCCTAAGTCCTCTAAAAATTCTTGTTTTTCTTCTTCATCCAATTGCACAATTTCAGCTTCAATTGCCGCACAGACGGCGACTACTTTTGAACCTTCTGTTGCCGCAAATTCTTCAACTTTATTCAAAAAGGGATTATCTTCAAAACCATCATCCTGAACATTAGCAATATAAAGGACAGGTTTAAGGGTGATTAAGCACAGCTCTTTTATAAGCAGAATTTCATCCTCTGATAAACCTAAAGAACGTACCGCATCGCCATTATCTAAATGCGCCGAAATTTTTTCTAAAACTTTCTTTTTAGCTAACTCGTCCTTATTTCCTGATTTTGAAGCTTTAGCCGCACGCTGCAATGCTTTTTCTACCGTTGCCATATCGGCTAATGCTAACTCTGTATTAATCACTTCTATATCGCCTAAAGGATCAATTTTACCCGCAACATGCACTATATTTCCATCTTCAAAACAACGTACCACATGAGCAATGGCATCCGTTTCACGAATATTTCCTAAAAATTGATTACCTAGCCCTTCCCCTTTAGAAGCGCCCTCAACTAATCCTGCGATGTCTACAAACTCTATGGTGGTGGGTAATACCCTTTCAGGATTTACAATGGCGGCAAGTTTATCCATTCTATCATCAGGAACAGGAACAACACCGATATTAGGATCAATGGTGCAAAAGGGATAATTCTCAGCTGCAATAGTCGCTTGTGTTAATGCGTTAAAAAGGGTAGATTTACCTACATTAGGTAAGCCAACAATTCCACAATAAAGTGCCATATAGTAGGTTCTCTTGAAAAATTTATTAAGAAATAATCCAATCAGGACTAAGGTCTAAAAGAGATTATACAGGGTGAAAGATAAGGTCTAAAATAAATTTACAAAACACTCGGTGAATACTTTATACATTTCCAACTAAATTAGGCGTATTATTACAAAAATGGATAAAATAAAATTACTCTATGTAAAAAATATAATGACTCGCAATACAGCACAAGTTCAACAGCAACTCACTTTTTTTATCTTGGTAGATAATGTTAGTTATAGTAAACAAGTGGATGTGATTTGGACGGGAGAAGATGGTATTTGGCGAACTTTAGCCTCAACTTATCATAGTATGCAAGGTAATGATAAAGAATACTGGTCAGCAAGTGTTAGTTTTAATTTAACTGAAAAGCACTCGCTTGTGGGTAATATTCAATTCAGTTTACGTTATCGTGTTTCGGGTAAGGAGTACTGGGACAATAATCACGGTCTTAATTATACGAGTGAAGCGGATTCTGGCATTAAATTAACTAATAGCCAACAAATACAAAATGTAGATTTTGATAATCATTTGAATGATGAACCCAAATCTATTTTTTTAACGATTGCGGTTGCTAAAGAATTTAATGCTGAAAAAGTCGCGATTCATTGGACAACCGATTGTTGGAAAACAACTCATAAAACAAATTGTGATATTAAAAAAGATTATTGGGATAAAAGTCTACAAAGTAATGCGAGAAACCCAAACCAATATGGAATCCAATTGTGGACAGCAGAACTTAAAAATGGTGATTGGTTCAAGCTACACTACATTATTAAATGTGAAAATAGCGCGCAAACACTATGGGAGAATAATGGCGAACATAATTATCGCTTTCAACGAGAACAATTAAAATTACTCATCTTAAATTTACATTGTTACCAAGAAAAAAATCAGGATGAAAAATTTACTCAAATAGCAAAAACGATTGATGCGTTAGAAATTGATATTGTTTGCTTACAAGAAGTGGCAGAATATTGGCGTGATGGTGAGGGTGATTGGGAATCCAATGCGGCAAAAATTATTAATGATCGCTTAAATAGACCTTTTTATTTGCATACTGACTGGTCACATTTAGGCTTTGATAAATACAGAGAAGGGGTAGCTATTTTAAGTCGCTATCCTTTGACTAATCATGAAGCGCGTTATGTTTCTGATAGTGATGATGTTTATGATATTCATTCAAGAAAAGTGGTTGCCGCACAAGCCTATGTCCCTTTTATTGGAAAGATTAATATTTTTTCAGCGCATTTAAGTTGGTTAGAAGATGGTTTTAAAACACAGTTTGAATACTTACATCAATGGGCTGAAAAAAATCATAGCAAAGGCGTTAAAGCGACTTTATTATGTGGTGATTTTAATATCACGGCAGGATCAACGGGTTATGAGTTAGTTGTCGATTCAGGTAACTATGAAGATCAATATTTAGCCATTAATGAACAAGGTATATTTGATAAAATATTCAACGTTAACGATACGCATTGGCAAGATCTATTAACCGATGATTATCGAATTGACTATATTTTTATGAGGAAAGAAAGTGAGTTGCAAGTCACTTCTGCCAAGGTTATTTTTACCGATCAAGATTACGGGCGTGTTTCTGATCACTGTGGTTATTTTATGACTTTTGAACCCCTTTAAAAAATAATTATAATTCTAGAAAATGAAAGAGAGTGATATGCAAATAGCAGAATATTATGCAAAGCCGATACAAGGTGAATTAGGACGTTCATTCGCTAGAGTCAATGACTTTAATCATAAATTTTTTCTGCGCTGGGGGCAAATAGAATTTGAACTTTTTCAGGGAGAGACAATTAATTTAAAAGTCGTTTTAAAAGTTTACCGTAAACATAATATTTGCGAAACTTATATTATTGATACTGATGCTTATGACATAAAATGGAACACACATAAACGCCGAACTAGGGATTTTTATTTACATCCTTTTTCCAATTTATTTGGGCAAATTAATTGTGTTAAATTCTCCTTCATTATTCATAAAGACAATCAATCCATTGCGTCAAAAAGGGATTATATTTTTATGGATTGGACACAATTACATGGCAGTTCGGATAAATACCAACACCGTGAAATAACGACACTTCACTCAACAGATAATCATTATCAAACTTATGAACTAGAACCTTATCAATTACAAAATGATGTTGATTGGATTAATCACCATTTTGATTCACTCAATCTTATGCCTAAATTTACTAAAGGCCAACCTAATCACCCCTACCACCCTAAAAGTTATATTCATCATTTAATTGATAAAACGATAGATTGTAAACAAGATAATCCTGATAGACTTTGTACGATAAAAGTCAGTGTAGATTGTATTGATGATGCGGATTTCACAGACCACCTAGTTCATGCAAGTGAGCAAGGCGTATGGGTTCAGTGTCTTGTTGATTGGCGAAAAATGACCCTGACCAATAGCCCAACTTATGCTTGTTTAAAACAAGCGGGGGTTGAATTAATGGGCGTAGTTTGTAGCCCTAATGACCCCTTAATTGAAGTAGAACCCGATATGCACACAAAATTTATCATTTTTAATGATGAAGATTGTATTTTAGGCTCATTTAATATTACCTTTGATCGTTGGTGGGCAAATTGGGAGTCAGGAATGACTTTTCATTCTAAAGGTGTTTGTCGGTTATTGGATAATATTTTTCAAAGTCAGCGTGGCGGTATTATTCAGCAGTATGGAATAGACCCTTTTAGCCAATTTAATTTACTTTATACTTTTGGTCGACACACGATGCAAAATGGGGAAAACTACCTTCCTCATCATGCTATTTTAGCCGAAATTCATCGCGCGAAACACTCCATTAAAATTACTTTATTTCTGATTGGTGAATTACTAGGCAATCACCATGATAGTGTTATTTGTGCGTTAATTAATGCTAAACATAGAGGCGTTGATATCCATATTTTATTCAATGGGCATTTAGCAAGACAAGGGAAAGTTGGGGTTGAACGGACAATGAAAGAAGAATTAAATCGCCCTTTACTTCCTGTTATTGAACGATTAAAATCAGCGGGTATTACGGTAGGGTTAGTCTATGGTAAAGATAATCATCCTGTGCCTTATTCTCCTATTCATTCTAAATATTGCATTATTGACGAGTCTATTGTTATCGAAGGAAGTTTTAACTGGTATAATACTTCAGTATTTTCACATGATTTAATTGTTATCGCCGCTAATGATGACGTTGTAAGACCTTATCTACATGAGTTTGAGGAAATACAGCGATCATTTAGAGTCTATTATTAAGTCTCAAACATAAAAATTTGACATACTGACGCACTTAGCTTTAGATCAATAGAATCTCTAATAAATAGATAGGTCGAATTTCTTGACTACTTTTTCCAATATTATAGCTTTTCAACAATTATTTGTATTCCTACAAATTATTATAGCTAGTTTTTGCTTATTGTTTTCAAATGATGTCCTTTCTAAGGATATTGATGTTGAATACAAAATAAAGGCAGCTTACCTTTATAATTTCACAAAATTTGTTTATTGGCCTCCAAAAAACACCTTAACATTTAATATCTGCCTCATTGGTCATGACTCGTTCGGAAATATAATCAATCCTATTGAACAAAAAATGGTTCAAGGGAAAAAAATACAGCTATTTAGATACGCCAATCTTTCTCAATCATTTGAACACTGTTATATTATTTATTTTTCATTATTAGCGACTATAAAGGTAAGACCAGATAAAAATTTCAAAGATATTTTAACCATTGGGGAACATGACTCTTTTATCCATCAAGGAGGAATGATCCGGCTTTTTAAAAATAATAATCATATAAAATTTCAAATTAATAAACAATTGATTGAAAAAAACGGCTTAGAAATTAGTGCAAAGCTATTAGAATTAGCTGATATTATTGAAGGCAATCATGAATAACTTCATGGGTAACTTATCAATAAAATGGAAAATTCTTGCTATTTTAATATTTTCCAGTTTATTTTCATTAGTGTTAGCAACGTCATTTTTACTTATTATAGAAACAGCAGAATTAAAACAAAATACTGAAAAAAAGATTTCTGCTATTGCAACTTTAATTGCTAGTCGCAGTACGGCTGCATTATTGTTTAACGATAAACGCATGCTAAAAGAAAATTTAGACACTTTAAATGAATTTCCTAGTATTATTTCTGCTTGTATATATACTGCACAAGGTAAATTATTTAGTGCATTAGATAAATCTATACAGCGCCTTTGTCCCTTATTAGTTTCAGAATCAGACGTTCACTTTAGAAAAATGGACTTGTTTGTTTATGAAGATATTACTGAAGACTCAGAAAAAATAGGGACTGTTTTTATTCATGCTAATTTAACCAACGAATTTCAAAAAAAAATACGGAACATAGGTGTCATTTTAAGTATTCTTTTTATCGCATCAATCATCACTTTTTCATTTACAATGCCATTCATCAGGCTTATTTTAATTCCACTGATTAAGTTAGTCAACACGACAAAAAAAATTGCGCATGAAAAAAATTATAGCCTTCGCGCAAGTAAGATTAATAATGATGAAATAGGGGCGCTTGTTGATGCTTTTAATGAGATGATTCATATCCTAGAACAGCAAAATAACTCACTTACACTTGCAAAAGATCGTTATTTAGCACTCTATGATAATAACCCCACCATGGTGTTTGAACTTGAATTAAATGGTATTATTATTTCTGTTAATCATTTTGGGGCAAAACAACTCTATTCAACGGCAGCCGAATTACAAGGGCATTATATTTTTGATTTTATTCACCCTGAAGATAAAGAAATAGCCAAAGCCTTAATTAAAGAATGCTTAACCTATCCACAGCAAGTTCATAAACAGGAAATCAGAAAATTTTATCACGATACTATTATTTGGGTTAGAGAAACTGCTCGCTTAGTGACGAATGAACAGAAAATAAAACATATACTATTAGTGTGTGAAGATGTTACTGAAACCCACTTATTAACAGAAAAAATAGCTTATCAAGCCAGTCATGATGCTTTAACAGGTTTGCTTAATCGTAGTGAATTTGATTTATGCGCCCAACAAGCCGTTCAAACGACCCATCAACAAATTGTAGAACATGTATTATGTTACTTAGATTTAGATCAATTTAAAGTGATTAATGATACCTGTGGTCATCTTGCAGGTGATGAACTCTTAAAACAACTAGGTAAACTTTTACGAGGACAAATTCGTAAAAATGATTTATTAGCACGTTTAGGCGGCGATGAATTTGGAATATTAATGCACAGCTATACTTTAGACCAAGCCTTTCATGCCTGTGAAAAATTACGTGATTCTATTAAAGGTTTTCATTTTTCATGGAAAGAGAAAAGCTTTACTATTAGCGTAAGCATTGGAATATCAACCATTAACCGTTATAGTGGTAATGCGGTTGATGTGTTAAAAGAAGCCGATGCTGCTTGCTATGCGGCTAAAGAAAAAGGGCGAAATCGAGTCCATATTTTTCACCCCGATGATGAAGAATTGAGTTTAAGACACGGTGAAATGCTCTGGGTGGAAAAAATACAAGAGGCTATTCAAAAAGATAAATTTTGTTTATATGGACAATTGATTATCCCAATAGTAGATATTACCGAAGGTTTACATTTTGAAACCTTGATCCGTTATAAGGATGAAGAGGGTAATTTAATTCCACCAGGGGCTTTTTTATCTGCCGCAGAACGTTATAATATTGCTTGTGAATTGGATCGTTGGGTTATTAATCATTTATTTTCATGGATTAATAAAAATGAGGGTTTTTTAGAACAACTTTCACTCTGTTCTATTAATTTATCAGGTCTTTCTTTATCCGATGAAACCATGCAAAACTTTATTGTTGGAATGTTTGAAAAATATAACATCCCTTTTAATAAAATTTGTTTTGAAATAACAGAAACAGCCGCTATTGCCAATTTGACTAATGCCACTCAATTTATTGCTTATTTCAAGAATAAAGGCTGTTCATTTTCTTTAGATGATTTTGGAAGTGGTCTTTCTTCTTTTGCCTATTTAAAAAACTTACCCGTTGATTTTCTCAAAATTGATGGTTTATTTGTCAAGGATATGTTGGAAGATAAAATTGATTTAGCCATGGTCCGCTCTATTAACGAAATAGGTCATGTCATGAATAAAAAAACCATTGCCGAATTTGTTGAAAATGATGAAATACTTAACAGTCTTAAAGAATTAGGGGTTGATTATGCCCAAGGTTATGGTATTAAAAAACCGGTTCCCCTTGATGAATTAATTCCAAAGTAAGACTAAAAATTAGTTAAAAATATTGAAATATGATTTACCCTAGAATTTAAAGTAGATACATTAATACGCTACTTTGAAATTTAAAATAGATACATTTTTTATCAGGCATCAATATGCCTAAATTTCCGCCAATAACATGGCTTAACTAAAAAGAGAATCACATGGCTGTAAAATTAAATAAAGGGGGCAGACTGTCGCTTTCTAAAGAAAACCCAGGTTTAAAAAAAATTCAAGTGGGTTTAGGCTGGGATGAAAGACAAACAGATGGTGCAACCTATGATTTAGATGCCTCGGCATTTATTTTGAATGCGACTGAAAAAGTACGAAGCGACTCAGATTTTATTTTTTATAATAATTTGAAAGGCGCAAATAATGCCGTTGAACATATGGGCGATAATTTAACTGGCGATGGTGAAGGCGATGATGAAGTTGTTAAGCTTGATTTATCTATGCTTGACCTACAATCAGATATAGCAAAAATTGCAATTGTTGTCACAATCCATGATGCGGTTTCAAAAAACCAAAATTTTGGACAAATAGAGAATGCTTTTATTCGGGTTGTGAATGATGAAACGAATCAAGAAATTGTACGTTTTGATTTAACTGAAGATTATTCTATTGAAACCGCCATGATTTTTGGCGAAATTTATAAGAAAAATGGAGAATGGCGTTTTTCAGCGGTAGGTCAAGGCTTTGCGGGGGGGTTATCTGCCGTTTGTAGTCGCTATGGAATTGATGCAGATTAAACCTAAGAAATATTGGCGTTCAAAACATGTTTTCGACTCCAATTTATATTTTTGTCATCTATTATTTAGTTCTTGATACAACGGGTGAAAACATTATTAAAGCTTTTTTAAATGAGTTTCGACTAGCGTCATTAGTCTTGATGATTTACCGCCAACTCCAGAAGAAATTAATAGTGTAATTTGAAACCCAATACAAAAAAGGGGAATTAAACTGAAAGTTTAATTCCCCTTATCTTTAAATTACAAATAAATTTAGACTTCAAACTCTTCTATTGATCTACCTGATGCTATTAATGCTAATAGCCAATTAGGTTTTCTACCACGCCCTGACCAACCTTGAGAAGGTTCATCTGGATTTCTAAATCTAATCGTTGGCATTCTTCTTGGAGGAGATAATAAAATCTCATCTAAAATAACACCTGATTCATCCGCCATTTTAGCTACTTTTTCAAGAAATTCACACTTGTCTTGTTCTTTACGTCTTTCTACCGCATCATCAAGGGTTATTTGAAAAGCTTGTAAAGCTTTTGTTGGAATCACAACTAAATCATCGACAGTAATTTTACTTAACTCTGAAATTTTCATATGTTAATTTATTTTTTGTTAGGAATTAAAATTAATACGCTTTAAATATCTTTTATTTTAAATACGATTAATGCTAACTATAATAATAGTATTTTTAAAAATCTTCAATATTATTTTAATAATTTTAACATTAAAGTTTAATTAAAATAGTTTAATATCCACATAAAGCACTTATTAAAATTTATTTTTTAACACTTTTTAATAATGTAATAAAGAATGTACGGGATAGTTTTTTAATTTTTCTCGACCTTTTAAACTATCAAGTTCAACAACAAAGGCACATGCTGCCACTTTAGCCCCTAAGGATTCAACTAGATCACAACTTGCTTTTGCCGTCCCTCCTGTGGCTAATAAGTCATCTATCAATAAAACGTGATCATTTTCTGTCAGTGCATCAACATGGACTTCTAAGGTTGCCGATCCATATTCTAAATTATATGAAACACTTTTTACGTCATAGGGAAGTTTCCCAGGTTTTCTAAGTGGAACAAAGCCTACGCCTAATTCCCACGCAACTAATGAACCAAAAATAAAACCTCTAGCTTCTATTCCTGCAACTGCAGTAATTTTTTTCCCTAAAAAAGGATATAATAATTGGTGTACCGCAATTTTTAATGCGGCAGGATCTTTTACTAAGGGACTAATATCTTTAAAAATAATTCCAGGTTTTGGAAAATCAGAAATGTCTCGAATTTTATCTTTTAATCTATGCATTATTATTTAATCCTTATTCTAACTTTAAAATTAAAGTTGCTTATTTTAACTAATTTATTAAGATTAAGTAGCTAAATAAAAATTTTGGATACAAAACATATTTTGAATTTCAATTAAAAAATAAATGAAAAAACTTATTTTTTACTTAAAATTATCAGATTATTACACTTAAATGATTAATAATATTAGTCTATTAAATAATCAAGAGAACTTGAACAAGATTTTTTGCTAAATCCATGTTATCTTTCTACCCATAAAATTATCATCTCGTCTAAGCTTTTGGAAACTCTTTTTATATGAAACCTCTTTACCCTAAAATTTCACCTTATAATACATTTTTTTTAGAGACGAAAAGCCAACATACTGTTTATATTGAGGAATCGGGAACACCTAATGGTATTCCCGTTATCTTCTTACATGGAGGTCCTTGTTCAGGAACGAAACCTCATCACCGATGTTTCTTTAATCCAGAAAAATATCGAATTATTTTAATGGATCAGCGCGGCTGTGGTTTGTCTCGACCTTATGGTGAACTGAAAAATAATAGCACTCAAGATTTAATTAATGACATAGAGTTATTACGCCAACAATTAAAAATTGAAAAATGGTTACTTTTCGGTGGTTCTTGGGGAGGAACGTTAGCCTTGCTCTATGCCCAGCAATATAGTGAAAATGTTTCTGCCATGATTATTCGGGGTGTTTTTTTAGCGCGAAAAAGAGATTTAGATTGGTTTATGCAAGGCATCGCTGGCAACATTTACCCCGAATGTTGGCAAAATTTAGTTGCGAGCATTCCAGAAAATGATAGAAAAAATTTATTAGCGGGTTTATGTTCTGCTTTATGGTCTGAAAATGAATTACTTCAACGACGTGTAGCTAAGGCTTGGATGGCTTGGGGAGCGCAAGTTGCTTTAGGCGATGCGTATGAAAAAAATGGTGAAATTGAACATGTCACCGAAAAAATGCTTCAACAAATTCAAATGGAATTACACTATGCAAAAAATAACTATTTTATTGATGAAAACCAAATTTTAAAGCAATGTAGCAAATTATGCTCAATTCCAACTATTATTATTCATGGACGTTATGATTTAGTTTGTCCGATGGAATCTGCCCTATCATTACATAAAGTATTGCCTGAAGCACAATATCATGTGTTACCTAATTCAGGACATATTGCGAAAGGGAATGAAATGATAGATGCATTAATTACAGCAACTAATAATATGGCGAACATACTCGAATAATGGAATCTAAAAAACGCTTAATCATCGGCATGACAGGGGCAACAGGGGCAATTTATGGGGTGAGAATTTTACAAGTTTTAGCCGATTTCTCTGACTGGGAAACGCATTTAGTGATTTCAACGGCAGGTCTTGTTAATCTTAAATATGAATTAGATAGGGGTAAAACCATGCTTTATCAATTAGCTGATGTTACGCATGGAATAAATGATATAGCTTCGGCTATTGCCAGTGGCTCTTTTAAAACCGAAGGCATGATTATTGCCCCCTGCTCAATGAAGACTTTGGCTGCAGTAGCGCATGGTTTTGGGGATAATTTAATTTCACGGTCAGCCGATGTGGTTTTAAAAGAGCGACGACGACTAGTTATTATCCCAAGAGAAACCCCCTTAAACTTAGCCCATATTCGTAATATGGCAACCGTGACTGAAATGGGTGCGATTGTATTCCCTCCCATGCCTGCATTTTATAATAAATCAGATTCAATTATGACAATGGTTGATGAAGGGGTTGGGCGTATTTTAGATTTTTTTGATATTAAAACCGAGGGCTTATATCAACCTTGGGAAGGTTTATAAATCCCGTAGGGGGGGGCTATGCTCACCCTACGGAAGATCAATACAAACGAGGAATATTCATGATAAACAAAATTCAAATTAAAAACCCTATTGTCGAATTAGACGGTGATGAAATGACCCGTATTATTTGGCATTTTATTAAAGAAAAATTGATATTACCTTATTTAGAGCTGCCGATTGAATATTACGATTTAAGTATTCAAAGCCGTGATGCAACTGATGACCAAATTACCATTGATGCGGCTAATGCGATTAAAAACTACGGTGTCGGTATTAAATGTGCAACAATTACCCCCGATGAAGCACGGGTTGAAGAATTTGATTTAAAACGTATGTATCGCTCACCTAATGGAACATTGCGTAATATTATTGGCGGCACTGTTTTTAGAGAACCTATTCTTTGCAATAACGTTCCCCGTTTAGTGCCTAATTGGACAAAGCCTATTTGCATTGGTCGTCATGCTTTTGGCGATCAATATCGCGCCACTGATTTTAAAACCCAAGGCAAAGGTACATTAACCATTAGCTTTACCCCTGATGATGGTAGTGAAGCTCAAAGCTATGAAGTTCATCATTTTGAGGGGGATGGAATTGCCATGGCGATGTATAACACCGATGAATCTATACGGGGCTTTGCTCACAGTTGTTTTAATGTTGCCATAGCTAGATGCTGGCCTTTATATTTATCCACTAAAAATACCATTTTAAAGCAATATGACGGACGTTTTAAAAATATATTTCAAGAAATTTATGAAGCGGATTATCAATCACAATTTGAAAAATTGGGTATCGTTTATGAACATAAATTAATTGATGATATGGTGGCTGCGGCATTAAAATGGAATGGCGCATTCGTATGGGCCTGTAAAAATTATGATGGTGATGTGCAATCAGATACGGTTGCTCAAGGATTCGGCTCATTAGGACTCATGACATCTACCTTAATTACAGCAGAGGGTAATATCATGGAATCTGAAGCCGCTCATGGTACAGTTACCCGCCATTATCGCCAACATCAGCAAGGTAAAAAAACCTCGACTAACCCTATTGCATCAATTTATGCGTGGACACGTGGACTCGCTTTCAGAGGTAAACTAGATGACAATCAAGCATTAATTGATTTTTGTACAATTTTAGAAGATGTTTGTGTACAAACTGTTGAATCTGGGAAAATGACCAAAGATTTAGCTTTATGTATTCATGGTAAAGAGTTAAATGAAAACCATTATTTAACAACGGAGGATTTTTTAGAAGTCTTACGTGTTAATTTAGAACAGCGTTTAACATGAGAATTTTTCGGCATACAAAACATGTTTTGTACGCCGAAAATTGACAATAACCTAATTAAAACATCAACATGGAAACCACTGATTTAACACAAGCTGACTTATACATTAACCGTGAATTAAGTTTATTAGAATTTAATATACGAGTATTAGCTGAGGCAAAAAAAGAAAATATCCCCCTATTAGAGCGACTCAATTATTTATGTATTTCTTGCTCTAATTTAGATGAGTTTTTTGAAGTACGCGTTGCAAGTGTCTTACAAATGGAAGCCCTAGACCCAACAGCAATGGCAGCAGATGGACTCACAGCGAGAGAACAGCAAGAACAAATTTCTATTAAAGCCCATGAATTAGTTGCAGAACAATACAAAGTTTTAAATGATATTTTAATCCCTAAACTAGAGCAAGAAAATATCCACTTCTTACGTCGAAATAAATGGAATCCTACGCAACATAAATGGTTAGCAAGATACTTTAACACTGAATTACTCCCCATATTAACGCCTGTCGGTTTAGATTCCGCGCACCCTTTTCCGCGTATTTTAAATAAAAGTTTAAATTTTATTATTTCTTTAACAGGAAAAGATGCCTTTGGACGTAACAGTGGACGCGCTATTTTACAAGCACCGCGTGCCTTGCCCCGATTAATTCAATTACCCAATGAAGAAACTGAGTGTAAAGGGCATAATTTTGTTTTTTTATCCTCAATAATTCATGAATTTATTAATGAATTATTTAATGGGATGTCAATAAAAGGTTGTTATCAATTTAGAGTGACTCGCAACAGTGATTTATTTGTCGATGATGATGCGATTGATGATTTAATGAATGCCGTTGAAGGTGAATTGATGATGCGTAACTATGGGGATGAAGTTCGCTTAGAAATTGATGCCAAATCACCCGATGAAACCATTGATTTTTTATTGGCGCGGTTTCAAATGAATCGCTCACATTTGTATTTAGCAGAAGGGCCGGTTAATTTAAACCGTGTTCAATCAATTTACGGACTGATTGACCGACCTGATTTAAAATTCACCCCCTTTAAACCTTATATGCCGCCTCAATTAGGACGAAATAAAAATATTTTTAATGCCATTAAAAAACAAGATATTTTATTACATCATCCTTATGATTCCTTTCTTCCTGTCGTTGAATTTGTTCGACAAGCTGCAAATGACCCTGATGTTCTTGCAATTAAGCAAACCTTATATAGAACAGGTGTTGATTCCCCAATTGTTAATACGCTAATTAAAGCCGCCCGCACAGATAAAGAAGTCACGGTTGTTATTGAATTACGCGCTCGCTTTGATGAGAAAGAAAATATTGGGTTAGCCAATAAATTACAGGAAGCAGCCGTTCATGTGGTTTATGGCGTAGTCGGTTATAAGACCCATGCAAAAATGTGTTTGGTTTTGCGTAAAGAAGGTAAAATTTTACGAAATTATGTGCATTTAGGGACAGGAAATTATCACCCAAAAACAGCGCGACTTTACACAGATTATGGGTTATTTTCATCTGACAAAATTTTAGGTGAAGATGTTAGGCGTGTGTTTGTACAATTAACGAGTTTAGGAAAAGTCACTAAGCTTAATAAATTATTGCAATCGCCTTTTACCTTGCATAGCGGTTTAATAGCAAAAATTGAGCGTGAAATTGAAAATGCTAAAGCAAAAAAACCCGCCTCTATTATTATCAAAGTCAATGCAATTGTCGAAGAGAAAAGTATTCAGGCACTCTATAGAGCCTCTCAAGCAGGGGTAAAAATAAAACTCATTGTTCGGGGGGTTTGTTGTCTGCGTCCAGGGATAAAAGGAATTTCAGATAATATAGAAGTGCGCTCAATTATTGGGCGTTTTTTAGAACATACCCGTGTTTATGCGTTTGAAAATGGAGGGGATTGGGAAGTTTATGCTGCCAGTGCAGATTTAATGAATCGTAATATGTTTAAACGGGTTGAAACCTGTTTTCCGATTGAAAGTAAAAAATTGCTTAATCGAATTTTGCATGATTTAGAGGTTTATCTCAATGATAATTCTCAGGCATGGATATTACAAAATGATGGGTGTTATCAACCAATTAAACGTGAAGAAAATGATCTTATTGTTCAAGCACAAGCAGAATTATTGAATGAAATAAATCATTAATTGGAATCCAATCGCGTTAAAAATTAAAATATGTGGTAAATAACTTATCTCAAAAATAAACTCATTACTTCATTTTTTTAATAGCAATTTTTGCGCTTTTTAGACTAAATATTTTTCATTTTTTATCTAAAAAATAACTTGACTTGCTGTAATATCAAGACCTTACTTTAAAAGTTATACACAGAAAATAAAAAAATGTTTTTATCTCTGTCAAGACTCTTTTAAAATTAAATTTTTGCAAAGAATATTTTTATAAGTCATTGAATTATAAAAATAATATAAGACTGATTATAAACTATACAATGTAATAAAACTGTAATAAAAACCGTTACTTTGCGCTGCTTTAAAAAAGTTATCCACAGAGTTATCCACAGCTTCTGTGGATAACTTAATTTAAGCTAACGCCAATAAGGACTTAAGCTTAATTTTGTTAAAAATAACCCAAAAAATAGAATCATTTTGACACATAAAAAATGTTAATCCTTAGACTTGCTATTCCTGTGGTTTTAAACCAATTATTTGACTATCTTGCACCAAAAAATACGGACCCTGAAAAAATACAAGTAGGTCTTCGCGTTTTAGTTTCTTTTAATGGAAAAGAAAAAGTAGGTCTAATTATTGAAATAAGTTCAGAAACTAAAATTAAAATTGAAAAATTAAAAACTGCAATTAAAGTCTTAGATGAACACCCTTTACTGTCTTCAAAAGACAGGCAATTATTACATTGGTTATGTCATTATTATCATTACCCTATCGGTTATGTATTTTGCAATACCTTACCTTCCTTATTAAAAAAAGGTGAGGAAGCCATCTTAAAAACAGAAAGCTATTTTTCATTAACAGACATCGGTCAAGCCGTTGACGCTTCATCATTAAAAGGGGTAAAACAACAATTTTTTATACAAAAATTACAGCAATCTGAAGCGGTTAATACCCAAACACTCCGTTTATGGGATAAAAGCTGGAATGCGGTTAAAAAACCGTTATTAGAAAAACAATGGCTAAAGCAAGAACAGCGAAGTTTTGCCCCTTTTGATTTAAAAAATAACTTAAAAGAAACGGAATTAGTTTTAAATAAATCACAGCAGGAAGCTGTTGATCGTGTTAATAAAGCTTTAGGAAAATTTAGCGTTTTTTTGCTTGAAGGCGTGACGGGCAGTGGTAAGACAGAAGTTTATATGCAGCTTATTACTAAAGTCTTAGCACAAGGTCTACAAATCATGGTTTTGTTACCAGAAATCACCTTAACACCACAGTTAGCATCACGTTTCCAACAACGTTTTTCTGTACCGATGGTTATATTTCATTCAAAGCTTTCTGATAAACAACGACTGCAATCATGGTTAGCCATGCAAACAGGAAAAGCCCTTATTTTGTTAGGGACACGTTCTGCATTATTTACCCCTTTTAAAAATATCGGTCTGTTAATCTTAGATGAAGAGCATGATAGTTCTTTTAAGCAGCAAGATAAATTACGTTTTTCCGCACGTGATGTTGCGGTTATGCGGGCTAAATTATGCGCTATTCCCGTTTTACTAGGTTCTGCCACCCCGTCTTTAGAGTCTTTAGCCAATGTAGAACGAAAACGTTATCACAAATTAGAACTTCCACAACGGGCAGGCAATGCTAAACCGCCTGAATTATTAATTTTAGATATTAGAAATAAACGGATGCAGCAAGGTTTATCCGTTATTTTATTAGGACAAATTAAAAAAACTTTAGCGAATAATGAGCAGGTCTTAATTTTTTTAAATCGACGAGGTTTTGCGCCAAGGCTTATGTGTTATGGCTGTGGGTGGGTCGCTCGTTGTAGGCAATGTGACGCTAATTTAGTTATTCATCAGCAACAAAACCAATTACGCTGTCATCATTGTCAAAGTCAATATTTATTAATTAGCACTTGTCCTGCTTGCCAAAAACATGAATTAAATGCGTTAGGATTAGGGACTGAAGGTGTTGAAAAATTATTGAATGAAATTTTCCCTGATAAAACGATTGTTCGTTTAGATACGGAGACTACACGCTATCGAGGGCGTTTAGAGTATTATTTAACACAAATTAATGAAGGTCAAGTTGATATTATTTTAGGAACGCAAATGCTTGCAAAAGGGCATCATTTTCCAGAAGTTACTTTAGTGGCATTATTAGATGTTGATAGTCGTTTATTTAGTCTAGATTTTAGAAGTCCTGAAAAATTAGCCCAATTAATTATTCAAGTCGCAGGGAGGGCGGGGCGAGGAAGTAAATTGGGCAAAGTCATTTTACAAACACGACAACCTGAACACCCTTTATTAGTTTCATTAATAAGACAGGGTTATCAACAATTTGCTCAAGATGCACTTAATGAACGTAAAGCCGCTCTATTACCGCCCTATAGTTATCAGGCCTTATTACGGGTAAAAGCGATTGATGAAACTGTGTCTCAAGATTTTTTTAAGGAACTAAAACCTTTAACAGAAAAATATAATAAGACGGAACAAATATTAGTTTTAGGGCCTGTTCCCGCCCCTATGGCAAAACGGGAGGGGTTATATCGGTTTCAATTGTTATTTCAAAGTGATAACCGCATGAGACTACAACATTTTCTAGGACAATTAATACCCAATATTAATCAACTTAAAGAAGCGAGAAAAGTACAATGGTCTTTAGATGTTGACCCTATTGATCTGTATTAAATGAAAAACTCATCAAAAATATCTCGTTGCTGATAACGCATAGACAAAGACTTATTGTTTAAAGAAGAGAGGCTAACCCCTAACAGTCTTATTTTTCGGTGTTCTATTTCTGTATTTTTTAATAAGGGTTCTAATAATAAAAATGTCTCTGCCTCTGTTAAAATAGCGGTAGATAAAGTACGACTACGGGTAATTTGTACAAAGTCATGATATTTAATTTTAACCGTTAACGTTTGTGCAATGCGTTGTTTTTTCTCTAATCGTGTTAATGCTTGTTTTAACAACGGCTTTAAATGTGTCAATACTTGTTGTTTACCTAAAATATCAACCTCAAATGTTGTTTCTACGCCCACTGATTTACTTTCTCGATTAGGTGTAACAGGGCGATCATCTATTCCTCGACAAATATTATAATAATATTGAGCTACTTTTCCAAAATGCTGCTGTAAAACAGCCAATGAATATTTTTTTAAATCTTTGCCTGTAGTAATTCCTAGCGTATTCATTTTTTTGTAAGTTACCTTACCAATACCATGAAACTCTCTAACATTTAAGTTTTCTACAAATAAAGTCCCTTGTTCAGGTTTAATTAAATACAAACCATTTGGTTTATCTTTATCTGATGCAATTTTAGCTAAGAATTTATTATAAGAAACCCCAGCAGAGGCGGTTAATTGCGTTTGTTGTTTAATATCTGCTTTAATTTGTTGGGCAATCAACGTTGCAGAACCTTGACATAAGGTTGTTTGACTCACATCAAGATAAGCCTCATCTAAAGATAATGGCTCAAATATTTCAGTATAATGGGAAAAAATTTTTCGAATAATAGTCGATGCTTCTCTATAAGCATCCATTCGTGGTTTAACAAAGGTTGCGCTAGGACAGAGGTGATAAGCAGTTATAGAGGGCATTGCAGAGTGAATGCCATAACGTCTGGCTTCATAGTTACAGGTTGAAACAACGCCTCGGGAATAGGGCGAGCCACCAACAATCAAAGGTTTATTACGGTAATGGGGGAAATCACGCTGCTCTACTGCTGCAAAAAAAGCATCCATATCAATATGAATAATTTTTCTATTTTGCAGCATGATTTTTAGTTATTTAAACGTCTTTTTCTATTTTGGGTAAATCAAGTTCTTCTGTTAATGCCCAATCTGAAAAAGGGAAAGGAATTATATCCGTATTAAATGTTAAAAATAACAATATATGGTATAGGTAAGCAGAAAGACTCTTTCCAAAGTGTAAAATATTTTCATTCACTTTGCCACTAAAAAGCATGGATGCGACCTGTAATAAAATAACCCCCCATAATAAAATTCTGACCAAGCCTACGATAACTGAAAAGATAGTCATAAAAAAAATTCTTTTCCAAGTACTCAGTTGTTTTAAATTGTCGTTAATTTTTTCGTTCATAATTTAACCTTTAAATAAGTATTTATCCACGATTCATTACATCGCGTAAATCTAATGCCGCAGCATTTGCACGGGCAATATAATTTGCCATCGACAATGAATAATTGGCTAATAAACCAAAGCCGTTCCCATTTAAAATCATGGGGCTAAAAATAGGACTTAAGGCATTTTCCATTGAATAAATCATTGAATCCAAAGTTCGCATAGCCCGTTTATCTTCTAAAATAAGACGAAAATCATATTTAATGGATTGAAGAATATGCAGTAATGCCCAACTCGCACCACGAGCTTCATAAAAAACATTATCAATCTCTAACCATGATGTTCTTGCAAGTAAGGTTTCTTTTCCTATTTTCGTTTTTTCTGTTGGCTGCATATCAATTGCAAGTAATGCCATCGCTTCATGACGATCTGTACTTGCCCCTAAACGTGTAGATAAGCCGCCTAGACGTTTAATAACTACCTCAGAATATTGCCACAAATTATCCGCACGAGAATAAAACTGTCCTCGTTTTTGTTTTCCCTTAGGTTGTTTTAGGCGTGACATATAGGCATGTAATGCTTCAATTCCTTTTTCATATTCAGCCTCAGTTGAAGGCAGTGCCCAAGAATTACGTTCATAATAAAAATAAGGTTCGGCCACTGATAAATCAGAATCTTCAGCAGATTGAGATTGGTCACGGGAAAAATGATTTCTTAAAGCCGTTGTTGCATCACGTAGCATAATTAATGCCCCATACTCCCAACTTGGAACATTATCTAACAGTACCCCAGGCGGGGTAACATCATTGGTTAAATAGCCCCCTGGTTTATGCATTAGCACTTCTGCCATATGAGCCAGGGTATTGGTATAAACATAACCATCAGGTAAATCTTCAAGTTTATTAGCAACTTCTGAACTGGGTATGTTCTCTTCTTGTGAATAGCGTTCAACCGCTTCCAGTTCAACATCAAATAAATCAGGTTCACTTCCCCACCAAGCACCTAAAATAAAGAGAACGAGTAAAACGATGCTAATAAAACCACCAAAAGTCCAAAGTATCCCCTTTGACTTAGCATCTTCTGAATAGTCTATCTTTAACGATTGGTCTTCTAAAGACTCAGCATCTGGCATTGGTTAGTATCCTTAAATTTATATAACAATGGGAGAATAAGAAAATTACAAGTTTAAAAAACTAAACGGCTATGGTAGCAGATATTTAAAGACGATGCCTGAGTAGTGCTTTAAAATTTATTTTAGCAATGTTTGGTAATAAAATATGCCCTTATCTAGCTCTAACTTGGGGTGAAAATTAATTTTTAAAGGGAGAATAGAATAGAGGGGGCTTATTGTTGCTTTTTGATAGATTGTTTTAAGCGGGTTTTAAAAAATATTTTATAATTCAATTTGTCCTTCAAAGACTGATACCGCAGGACCTGTCATAAAAACGGGTTGCCCACGTCCTTGCCAATTAATTGAAAGTTCACCGCCCAGTAAACTAACACTGACTTGTTTGTCCAATAAATTTCGCTCTATTCCAATAACAACGGCAGCACACGCACCACTACCGCAAGCCAATGTTTCAGCAGCCCCTCGCTCATAAACACGTAATTTAATATGTTGACGATTTATCACCTGCATAAAGCCAATATTAGCACGTTCTGGGAAAAAAGGATGATTTTCAAGGGCTGCGCCTAATTCTGCAACAGGGGCAGATTTAATCTCATTAACTTGCATAACTGCATGAGGATTTCCCATAGAAACTGCCCCCACAGCACGTTCTATACCATTAACATTAATAGAATAAAAACGGGATTCTTTTGTGGCCTGCAAAGGAATTTCTTTGGGTGCATGACGTGGAATGCCCATATTAACCATCACTAAACCCGTTTTATCCAAATGCAATAATAATTGTCCAGCCCCCGTATCAACAATTATTTCATCTTTATTGACTAATTTTTTATCGTAAACAAACCGTGCAAAGCAGCGCGCACCATTACCGCACTGAAAAACCTCACCACCGTCGGCATTAAAAATACGATATTTAAAATCAGCCGTTTTAGTCACCGGTGGCTCAACAATTAATAATTGGTCACAGCCAATACCAAAATTTCTATTGGCTAATGCGCGTATTTTCTTAGGTGTTAATGAAAGTTTTTTAGTTACTGCATTAATGACCACAAAATCATTGCCTAAGCCGTGCATTTTTGTAAAATTGATTTTCATTTTTATAGATAAACTTCGGTTTTTATAATTTTATTTTTCTTAATAGGCATACTTACTGAACCTCCCTTAGAGCGTTTTTTTATCATAAGAGCCGATGAATCCACCGATAAAAGTTTACCTTTATGTTTTGTTCTCGACGTTGTTGCAATAATATTTTTATTAATATAAAGATGTATCGTATTTATATTAACTTCCTTATAACTCCGTCTTTTAGGCTTTTTATCAAGTTTTAGTTGCGGTTTAATCTCAACAACCTCTTCTATAATAGGGACTTTTATTTCAGGATTAGATTCTAAATTTTCTTTAGGTATTATTTCTTCTACGTTTGTAATAATTTCAGGTTCAGGCTTTTCAATAACAACTTCAATATCTTCTGGTTTTATTTTTTCCAAAAAATTGGTATAAAAATCAAGGGTAAAAAAATGAATATAAAGCGTCAATGAAAGCAGCATAAACAAGGCAATTATATAATAATAAATTGCCCTTCTCGCCTTACGTGCAAACCGAGAAGCAAACATGAAAGGGCTAACTGGCGATAAAAAAACAATGGAAAAACCCCAAATATTATTAGCACGAAAACCTAGAATAATAAACCAAGCCCAAGTAATGAAGCCGCCAGTAAAGCAAGCTATAAAAAGGATTTCTAAAAAACTCATACTATTTCCTTAAAGTACTGTTTATTATAAAGGTAAGAGTTTTTCATTTGCCCAAAGTGCTTGTAAAGTTTCTCTTGTTTTTATCAAATGTGTTACTTGAGCATCCACCATAACTTCAGCAACGCGAGGTCTTGAGTTATAATTAGAACTCATTGTAAACCCGTAAGCCCCCGATGAGCGTATTGCAAGTAAATCGCCTGCGGTTAATTTTAAAGAACGATCTTTTCCTAAAAAGTCGCCTGTTTCACAAATAGGCCCTACAATATCCCACTCCATCGCTTTTGCTGAACTTTGTTGATTAACAGGAATAATTTTTTGCCAAGCATTATATAGGGATGGGCGAACCAAATCATTCATTGCCGCATCCACAATGGCAAAGTTTTTATTAGTGGTCGGCTTTAAATATTCAACCTTAGTCACTAAAATACCTGCGTTTCCTACAATGGCACGTCCAGGTTCTAGTAAAATTTCATAAGGGTTAGAACCTAAACGTTCTAAAATAGCTTCAATATAAATACGCGGTTGAGGTGGTTTTTCTGTATCGTAGCAAATACCTAATCCCCCCCCTAAATCAACATGTTTTAAGGTAATTCCTTTTTCTTCTAAAATATTTATAATGTGCAATACACGATCTAAAGCATCTAAAAAAGGACGTGTTTCTGTCAACTGCGAGCCAATATGACAATCAATGCCAATAATTTTAATATTCGGCATGTTAGCTGCCCGTTGATATTCATCAATTGCCGAGACCGTATCAATCCCAAATTTATTTTCTTTAAGCCCTGTTGAAATATAGGGATGTGTTTTTGCATCAACGTCAGGATTTACACGAAAGGAAACGGGTGCGATAACGCCTAGTTCGCCTGCAAGTTGATTGATACGATCTAGCTCACCTGATACTTCAATATTGAAACAGCGGATTCCGAATTTTAAGGCGGCTGTAATTTCATCTTTGCGTTTACCAACCCCTGAAAACACTATTTTCTTAGGATCACCCCCTGCTGCGATAACACGTTCTAGCTCACCTATTGAAACAATGTCAAAACCTGACCCTAAACGCGCTAATAAATTAAGAATAGCAATATTTGAATTTGCTTTAACCGCATAACAAATCAAATGGGCATGAGAGCCAAATGCCTGATTAAATGCGTGCCAATGCCGTTCTAAGGTTGCTTTAGAATAAATGTAACAAGGTGAGCCATATTGCTCAACAATATCAGCAATAGCCACATCTTCTGCAAACAATTTTTGTTCACGATAATTAAAATAGTCCATATCGGTTAATTTTCCTTAATTAGGTCAGGCGGCGTGTCTAATACTTTTTCTATTGTAGCTGGCTTTTTTTCCTTTATTGGTTTTTTTTCTTTTAGTTGTTTTTTAGTTTCAGGAGGAACGGCAATGGGCGGTGCGTCAGTGGGTAAATAAAGAGGGCCTTCTTGACCACAAGCACTAAGCAATAAAGCTAGTAAAATAAGTTTTATATAAGAATTAATTTTCATTCTAAACGCTATCGTAAACATAGGAAGGCAACCACGTTGCCAATTGTGGCCAAATAGCCAAAATAGTCAGCATAATGAGCTGAATAATAATAAAAGGGAGTACCCCTTGGTAAATTTGTGTCGTTTTAACTTCAGCGGGCGCAACACCGCGTAAATAAAATAAGGCAAAACCAAAAGGCGGGGTTAAAAATGAGGTTTGTAAATTAATCGCAATCATAATGCCTAACCACACGGGGTCAATATCCATTGTTAATAAAATAGGCCCAATTATAGGCACAACCACGAAGGTGATTTCAATAAAATCTAGTACAAAACCCAGTAAAAACATGATCAGCATCACACTAAACATTGCGCCAAAAACGCCGCCTGGTAAATCTGATAATAATTCGACAATTAATTCATCGCCGCCAAATCCACGAAAGACTAATGAAAAAAGTGTGGCGCCAATTAAAATCATGAAAACCATACAAGTTACTTGCGTCGTGTTTTCCATGACCTGTTGTAATTTTTTAAGACTAAATTCTCCCTTAACTAGTGCAAGAATGATAGCGCCAACTGCACCCACTGCCGCAGCTTCTGTTGGGGTTGCAAACCCACCAATAATAGAACCTAACACCGAAAAAATCAACCCTAAAGGAGGAAGTAAACTGGTTAATATTCTTTTATAAAAACCCGCTTGGCGTTGATTATTATTTGTCATTACGGGCATTAACTCAGGTTTCAGCCAGGCGATGATTAATAAATAAATTAAATATAATAAAACTAAGCCTAGTCCTGGAATAATAGCCCCTGTAAATAAATCACCCACTGAAATAGTTTCAGGTGCAAAGACCCCCTTATCTAATTGGGCTTGCTGATAAGCATTAGAGATAACATCTCCCAATAAAACTAAGACAATGGAGGGCGGTATAATTTGTCCTAAAGTTCCAGAAGCACAAATTATGCCACAAGCAATTGATGGATTATAGCCACTACGTAACATAGTCGGTAATGAAAGTAAGCCCATGGTAACCACGGTTGCACCCACAATCCCCGTGCTTGCCGCCATTAACATGCCAACCAAAGTAACAGCAATCCCTAAACCGCCTCGTAAAGAACCAAAAGCTTCTGCCATCGTTTCTAATAAACCTTCCGCCACTTTGGAACGTTCTAACATAACCCCCATGAATACAAACAAAGGTACAGCTAATAAGGTTTGATTATTCATAATGCCAAATAAACGACTGGGCATTGCTCCTAAAAAAGCCTCATCAAACCAATCAAGGTGTGCCCCTAAACTGGCGAAGGCTAAGGCTGTACCACTGAGTGCAAAAGCGACAGGATAACCTGAAAGTAAGACGACAAAGACGGCGGCAAACATCCATAATGCCATAAAATCTTCCATTTATATTCGCTCCTGTACCGATTTTAAATTGAGAGCAATTAATAAATTTTCCAATAACATAGCAATCGCTTGTAGACGTAATAATCCTGCCATGATAATAATGGTTGATTTAAGCAAATAAACGCCTTCTAATCCGCCTGAATTCATCGAGCTTTCATGAATTTCCCAAGAATTTTTAACGTAATCCCAACTACTGGCAATAATAAATTCTGTCACGGGCAATAAGAGTAATAAAGTGCCAAAAAAATCAATCCATGCACGGGTTCTAATATGGCAAGATTGATAAAAAATATCAACGCGGACATGCCCATTATGCTTTAGTGTATAAGCTGCACCTAGCATAAACACAATAACGTGCATGTAAGTCACAGCTTCCTGCATTGAAACTAAGCCCCAATCAAAAAAATAGCGTAAAACAACAATAGTAAACGTGAGTAAAACCATGGCTAGTGTTAGCCAAGAAATTATTTTACCCATCCATTCATTAATAAAGTTAATAATATCAATGCAATATTGACTGAGAGTAATTAAACGTGACATTAATTAGTCCTCACGTTTAAACTCACCTTCTAAAGCATTATTTTCTGATTCAGACTGTTGAAAGGGTGAGCTATTCTGCGTGCGAATTAAATGTTTTTCAAGGACATATTTAGCAAAAAGTTTACGTGTTTTAGGAATTAAACAAGCAAAACCTAAAACATCAGTAAAAAAACCTGGAGTAAGTAATAATGCGCCACCCACTAAAAGGAGTGGACCTTCTATCATTTCATAGGCAGGGACTTCACCTTTAGCCAGATTATCTTGAAAACGTTTCCAAGTTGCAAAGCCTTGTTGTCGTAATAACCACGCGCCTAAAAGGGCGGTAAAAATTACTAATAAGATAGTAGGAAGAATGCCAACGGTACTGCCAAGCTGTAATAATAAATAAATTTCTATAAAAGGCACGGTAAAAAAGAATAAAAAAAGAATGTGGACAATTTTCATAGGTAAACTCTTGATTTTTTGTAGGCTAAGTTAAATTTCAGTTACAAGTTAAATTTTAACATTTATTTAAGACTATGCGCCTAAGCTTCTTAGTCACTGTAAATTTATTGGTGTAATATATAGCTAACTAATTTTAACTATTTTAACATTATATAAACCTAGGAAAATACTATTATGTCTGACATAGAAATTGCACAACTTGCATCTATGAAACCTATTATTGCTTTAGCTGAAAAAAACTTTAACATTCCCGCTGAACATTTAGACCCCTATGGTCATTACAAAGCCAAGCTTTCACTTGAGTATATTAATAGTCTAAAAGATAAAGCGGATGGTAAATTAATTTTAGTCACAGCCATTAGCCCAACCCCTGCAGGTGAAGGAAAAACAACCACAACAGTCGGTTTAGGCGATGCGATGAATCGCTTAGGTAAAAAAACGATTATGTGTTTACGTGAACCTTCATTAGGGCCATGCTTTGGGTTAAAAGGCGGCGCGGCGGGAGGGGGTTATTCTCAAGTTGTTCCTATGGAAGATATTAATCTACATTTTACGGGGGATTTTCATGCCATTGGCATTGCTCACAATCTATTAGCGGCATTAATTGATAACCATATTAATCATGGTAATGAATTAAATATAGATCCAAGATTAATTCAATGGAAACGCGTTGTTGATATGAATGATCGAGCGTTGCGTAAAATTACCATTGGACAAGGGGGCATTACTAATGGTTATTTACGTGAAGAGGGTTATGATATTGTGGTTGCCTCAGAGATTATGGCTATTTTATGCCTAGCAACCAGCCGTTCTGATTTAAAAACTCGTTTAGGACGAATTATTATTGGTTATAAAACGGATGGGCTTAGCCCTATTTATGCAAGCGATCTCAAGGCACAAGGCGCAATGGCAGCGGTTTTAAAGGATGCGATTAAACCTAATTTAGTTCAAACGTTAGAAAATAATATTGCTATTATTCATGGCGGGCCTTTTGCCAATATTGCGCATGGTTGTAATACGGTTACAGCCACTAAAACGGCCTTAAAACTGGCTGATTATGCGATCACGGAAGCAGGTTTTGGTGCTGATTTAGGGGCTGAAAAATTTATTGATATAAAATGTCGCATGGCGGGTTTAACGCCTTCTGCGGTGGTATTAGTTGCAACTGTACGGGCTTTAAAACTTCAGGGAGGCGTTGATAAAGAACAATTAAATCAAGAAAACCTTAAAGCATTAGAGACGGGGTTTGTTAATCTGGAACGACATTTGAATAATATCAATAATCACTATGGCTTACCTTGTGTAATTTGTATTAATCATGTTAGCTTTGATACTGAGGCGGAAATTGAACTTTTAAAACAAAAGTGTGAGAATTTAGGGGTAAAATGTGTGGTCTCCAAACATTGGGCAGAAGGTGGGAAAGGGGCTGAAACTTTGGCGCAAGAAGTTTTAAATATTGTTGATAACCGAGAACCTAGCTTTAGTTACGTTTATGATGAAAACTTAAGTTTATGGGAAAAAATAGAAGCTATTGCCACTAAACTTTATGGAGCATCCTCAGTTTCAGCGCCTAATGCCATAAAAAAACAATTAGAAAACTGGTCTAAAGATTATGGGAAATTCCCTGTTTGTATAGCAAAAACACAGATGTCTTTTTCAACCGATGCAGAAGCTAAAGGTGCGCCTTCTGGACATAACGTTGAAATTAGTGAAGTAAGATTAGCTAATGGCGCAGGATTTGTGGTTGCCATTGCAGGAAATATGATGACAATGCCAGGTTTACCTAAAATTCCAGCGGCAGAACGTATTGATATTAAAGATGATGGTACAATTACAGGGTTATTCTAAGAAATGAGCATGAAATAACTTGAGCAAGTTACTTTTGTAGGTGCAGATTTATCTGCATTGTACGAATAAAAAAGTAGATAAAGTATTTGAGTAATATAGACACGAGGTTAAATAATGAGTGATAAAAAATTTCGACTAGTAACCCGCAGTGACTTTGATGGTTTAATTTGTGCCGTTTTATTAAAGGAACTTAATTTAATTGATGAGATTAAATTTGTACATCCTAAGGATATGCAGGATGGCAAAATAGAACTCACAGAAAAAGATATAACCACTAACTTACCTTATGTTTCAAGCGTTCATCTTGCCTTCGATCATCATTTAAGTGAAACCTTGCGTAATGAAAAAAAAGATAATCACATTATCGACCCAGATGCACCTTCTGCTGCACGAGTTGTTTATGATTATTACGATGGCAATAATAGCTTTCCTGAAGATTGGAATGAAATGATGGACGCTGTTGATAAAGGCGACTCCGCCCAATTCAATAAAGAAGAGATTTTAAACCCAACAGGTTGGGTATTAATGAACTTTCTGATGGATGCACGTACAGGTTTAGGGCGTTTTAAAAATTTCACGGTTTCTAATTATCAATTAATGCTGGCATTGATTGATTATTGCAAAGATCATGGTATTGAGGACATACTAAAACGTGCTGATGTTAATGAACGGGTTGAACTTTATCAAGAACATGAAAAAGCGGCTAAAATTCAGATTTTACGTTGTGCTAAAATTCATGATAATTTAGTAGTTTTAGATTTGCGTAATGAAGAAATAATTTACGCAGTTAATCGCTTCATGATTTACGCCTTATTTCCTGAATGTAATATTTCGATTCATTTAATGTGGGGTTTAAAACAGCAAAATACGGTTTTTGCGATAGGAAAATCTATTTTAAATCGTCATTCAAAGACTAATATTGGTAAACTTTGTTTGAATTATCAAGGGGGTGGACATCTTAATGCAGGAACTTGTCAAATTGATAATGAAAAGAGTGATAAAATACTCACTGAGATTATTGCCCAAATTAATAATGATGGCTAACTGAAATGTTATCGTCTTTATTTTATGTAAGGCAATCTGTAAAAAACCTGATAAGTCCCTAGGGCTTCTCAGGTTTTTTTAGTGGAAGATCATAAATTTAAACTATTTTTAAACCTAACCTTATAAGTAAAGAACCGTGATAGAAAACCTAAGAAATATTGCCATTATCGCCCATGTTGACCATGGTAAAACCACCCTTGTTGATGAATTGTTACAACAGTCTGGAACATTTGCCGCCCATGAAAAAACCACAGAACGTATGATGGATTCTAATGATATTGAAAAAGAACGGGGCATTACCATTCTTTCAAAAAATACCGCAATAGATTGGGGTGACTATCATATTAATATTGTAGATACCCCAGGACATGCCGACTTTGGTGGCGAAGTAGAACGCGTGTTGTCGATGGTTGATTCGGTGTTATTACTCGTTGATGCTGTGGATGGGCCTATGCCACAAACACGTTTTGTGACTCAAAAAGCGTTTGCTTTAGGTTTAAAACCCATTGTTGTTATTAATAAAGTGGATCGTCCAAGTGCTCGTCCTGATTGGGTTGTAGATCAAACTTTTGATTTATTTGACCGTTTAGGGGCAACGGATGAACAATTGGATTTTCCTATTGTATATACTTCTGCCTTAAATGGTTATGCAAATTTAGATAGTGAATCAAGAGGGGGGGATATGACCCCTTTATTTCAAACTATTGTTGACAAAGTTAGTCCCCCTAATGCAGATGCAGACGGTGACTTTCAAATGCAAGTGATTAGTCTTGATTATAACTCTTATGTGGGTGTCATCGGTATTGGGAGAATACAACGGGGTCAAGTTAAAACTAATATGCCATTAACGTTAGTCAATCGTGAGGGGGTAACTAGAAATGTGCGGATGTTACAAATATTTGGTTTTAATGGGCTTGATCGTGTCGAAGTAAAAGAAGCCTCAGCGGGAGATATTATTGCTTTTACTGGGATTGATAAATTAGAAATTTCAGATACTTTATGTCATCCTGATAACCCAGAAGCACTGCCGCCATTAAAAGTGGACGAACCGACCGTAAGCATGACGTTTCAAGTCAACAACTCACCTTTTGCTGGACGTGAAGGAAAATATGTGACGTCAAGACAAATTCGTGAACGCTTAGAAAAAGAATTACAGCATAATGTTGCCTTAGCCGTTGAAAATACAGGTGATCCTGATAAATTTAAAGTGTCAGGTCGCGGGGAATTACATCTTTCTATTTTAATTGAAACTATGCGCCGTGAAGGCTTTGAAATGGGGGTTTCACGTCCCGAGGTCATTATTAAAGAAATTGAGGGGAAATTATGTGAACCCTTTGAAATGGTAACCGTTGAGGTGGAAGAAAATAACCAAGGCGTAGTGATGGAAAAATTAGGCGAGCGTAAAGCTGATATACAGAATATGTTACCTGATGGTAAGGGACGCATTCGACTTGAATATATGATGCCCTCACGCGGATTGATTGGTTTTCAAACTGAATTTATGACAATCACCTCAGGAACAGGTTTACTTTACCATGTCTTCGATCATTATGGTGCGATGAAAGAGGGTGAGGTAGGTTCTCGTGTTCGTGGTGTATTAATATCAATGGCAAAAGGTAAAGCGGTTGATTACTCCTTATACCCACTGCAAGCACGAGGTGAATTATTAGTTGTTAATGGGAATGATATATACGAAGGAATGCTCGTAGGTATCCATTCTCGAAACAGTGATTTGGTCGTTAATCCAACGAAACCTAAGCCTTTAACTAATGTGAGAGCCTCAGGAACTGATGAAAGTTTAGTTTGTGCTAAAATTCAAAAAATGAGCTTAGAACAAGCTTTAGAATTTATTAGTGATGATGAGTTGGTTGAGGTTACGCCAGACTCTATTCGTCTGCGTAAAATTCTATTAACTGAAAACGAACGTAAACGCTTTGCAAGAGAAGCTGCGTAGTTTTTAAAATAATCTGATGGAGCACTCTAGGGTGGGCTAAACCCACCCTACGGCTAATTATGTCAAAACAACGTCTAATCTTAATTGACGGTTCTTCTTTTTTATTTAGAGCTTATCATGCCGTCCCCCCCTTAACGAATGCAGCAGGTTTACCCACTAATGCCATTTATGGGGTGGCTAATATGTTGCGTAAACTCATTACCGATTATAAAACGGATTATTTTACCGTTGTTTTTGATGCCAAAGGTAAAACCTTTCGGCATGAGCTTTATGAAGCCTATAAAGCCAATCGTCCTCCAATGGATAAGGATTTAAGGGTACAAATAGAGCCGTTACATCAACTAATTAAGGCAATGGGACTCCCTTTAATAATTGAGACAGGCGTAGAAGCGGATGATGTATTGGGAGCATTAGCGCAATATGCTGAACAACAAGGATTTGAGGTTATTATTTCTACGGGTGATAAAGATATGGCGCAGTTAGTCACCGATAATATTAGCCTTGAAAATAGTATGACTCATACTAAAATGGACATTCAAGGGGTTATTGATAAGTTTGGAGTCAAGCCTGAGCAAATTATTGATTATTTAGCCTTAATGGGAGATACCTCTGACAATATTCCAGGGATTCCTAAAGTTGGTACAAAAACAGCGGCTAAATGGCTTAATAAATATCAAACTTTAGATAAGCTAGTTACCTCAGCTGACGAAATAAAAGGTAAAGTGGGTGAAAGTTTACGTGCTAACCTTGAACAATTAGAACTTTCAAAACAATTAACGACCCTTAAAACAAATTTAAATCTAAGCTATACTTTAGAAGATTTAAAATGTCAACCTGTTAATTCTGTGCAATTAAAACAACAAGTTTCTGATTTAGGTTTTTCAGCTTGGTTAAAACAATTACAACAACAAAATCCTGACGAAAAAATAGTTGAAGTTGCCACAACAGAAGTAAAAGAAATTGATTATCAAACCATTTTAACCCAAGCACACTTAGATGATTGGTTAGCCCAATTACAACAAGCAGAAATTTTTGCCTTTGATACCGAAACCACCAGCCTTAATTATTCTAAAGCAGAAATAGTAGGTTTATCATTTGCGATAAAAACAGGAACAGCCGCCTACTTACCCCTAGCACATGACTATATTGACGTACCGCAACAATTAGATCGTGAAACGGTATTAGCACAATTCAAACCATTATTAGAAGATAAAAATAAGGCTAAAGTCGGACAAAATCTTAAATATGATGCCCATATACTAAAAAATCATGGCATTCATTTACAGGGAATCCAAGACGATACCCTGCTCGCCTCTTATGTTTTAAATAGTATCGCAACCAAACATAATATGGATGACTTGGCGAAATATTATCTTCAAATAGAAACCACCCATTACGAAGCAGTTGCAGGTAAAGGAGTAAAACAAATACCTTTTCAAGCAGTAGCATTAGAACAAGCAAGCCCTTATGCGGCTGAAGATGCCGATATAACCTTACGCTTACATCAGTTGTTTACCAATAAATTACAACAACAGCCTAAATTAAAGCAACTCTACCAACAATTAGAAATTCCGTTATTATCTGTTTTAATCCAGATGGAGGACAATGGTGTTCTGATTGACGGGGATAAGCTGGCAATGCAAAGTATGGAACTTGCTAATCGACTTATTTCATTGGAACAGCAAACGCATGATTTGGCGGGAGAAAGTTTTAATTTAAATTCACCTAAGCAAATTCAAACGATTCTTTATGATAAATTAGGCTTACCTGTTTTAAAGAAAACCCCAAAAGGTCAACCTTCAACCGCAGAATCAGTATTACAAACATTAGCCATTGACTATCCATTACCTAAAATAATTTTAGACTATCGTAGTTTAGCTAAATTAAAATCAACTTATACCGATAAATTACCCTTACAAGTTAATCCAAAAACCAATCGTATTCATACGTCTTATCATCAAGCGGTAACCGCGACAGGACGATTATCTTCTTCTAATCCAAATTTGCAAAACATTCCTATTCGTAGTGAAGAAGGACGTAAAATTCGTCAAGCATTTATAGCCCCTAAAGGTTATAAAATAGTCGCAGCGGATTATTCGCAGATAGAATTAAGAATTATGGCGCATTTATCTCAAGATGAAGGACTATTAAATGCCTTTGCAACAGGAAAAGATATACATACCGCGACAGCGGCTGAAGTTTTTGAAGTCACCGAAGCCCAAGTAACTCAAGACTTACGTCGTTCAGCGAAAGCGATTAATTTTGGTTTGATTTATGGCATGTCTGCCTTTGGACTGGCTCAACAATTAGGAATAGAAAGAAGCAAAGCCCAAGCTTATATTGATTTATATTTTGCACGTTATCCTAGTGTTAAAAGCTATATGGAAACTACGTGTGAATTGGCAAAACAACAAGGTTATGTAGAAACCTTATTAGGACGACGATTATATTTGCCTGATATAAATGCAAGTAATGGGCGTAAACGTCAATATGCTGAACGTACCGCGATTAATGCACCGATGCAAGGGACAGCCGCAGATATTATCAAACAAGCCATGTTGTCTACCCATGATTGGATTATTAATAAACAACCTGATGTCAAAATGATTATGCAGGTTCACGATGAATTGGTTTTTGAAATTGCAAACGAAGCTGTAGATAATGCTATTTTTAATATTAATCATTTAATGAGCAACGCAATGAAACTGGATGTTCCCTTAATCGTAGAAATAGGCTCAGGGGATAATTGGGATGAAGCGCATTAAGTATTTTACTAGGGTTTAGTATTTTCCATGAAAAATTGAAAGAATCCTTGGTTTATTACGTCCTTTTTTATGATATGCTCTGAATAGTTCTATAATTTAAAGCCTATTTTGAATAGAATCAATCAATGTATGGAAATCGTCCCTTTCTAAATCAGTGCGACCTATTGAGTTACCAACTGTTCTTTAATTTCTATCTATAAATAGGTATAATACTTTAAAAGTATATATCTTAAAGGTGTTGAAAACTAGATTTTCATATAAATGTTCCTTGTTTTTTACTTTTAAACCGTAGGTTCTACGGGGATAGCTTATTGTCTTTCAAGCTCTGGCTTAGCTTACTAAGCGAAACTAGAAATTGGGTAAGAATTAAATACTAAACTTATGTGAGTAAATTTAGGTAAGTTTTAAAGAACAGTAACAGGCGTAACCACTATTTTCATTAACAAACCTTTAATATTAGACTTGTCCATTAAAAAAATTTAGCCCTTAGTATAAGCTATCTCTGGGATTTAAACGGACAAGTCTATTTTATTGGTACGAATAATAAATAAGTATTTAATAAAAATAATCTAAACACTTTGGATGTTTTTATTTTGTAAATTTTCATCGGCCTCATCAATCAACTGTATTGAAATTTCTTGATGAGTTTGTTCATTATCCACTTTAAGCTGATAACTTGCATGACCTATTTTTGCAGAAAAAGCGATATTTTGCCCCGAAAAGCTTATTTTATGTGCATCTAGAGCTTGTTGTATTCTCTTTGAAAGTGTCGTAACAGCTTCATCGGAAACATTCATCAATAGGGCTGCAAATTTCTTCCCTTCATAGTAGCTAAATACATCTGAAATTCTAAGCTGTTGTTTTAGCAATCCAGAGACTGATTCTAAAACATGTTCTTCTAATTTTTGTGCGTTGGTATTTTTTCGACCCTTTGAAAAAACAATATTAAAAACTAAGCAAGAAACGCAGTTAACGCTACGTTGCCCTCGATCTAATTCTTCGACAAGACGTTGCTCAAGATAATGACGATTATTAACACTTGCTAATTTTTCGATTAATTTAATTTGTTTTAGTATTTCAAATTGAAAACTATTTTCAAAAATCATCGCTAATAAAGCAATGAGTTGTGGCATTGACTCACTAATAAAGCTATTAAAAAAACAATCAGCACGTTGGCTAACAAGATTTAATGAACCTATATATTCCCCTTTACGACTTAAGGGTAAAATAGCAATAGTTGCGGGTATTTCTTCACGGAAAGGAAAAAATACTTCATGCTTATGCGCCTCATAAGCGCCCATATAAATGCCTGCACTAAACTCATTAACTAAAATAATTTTGTCTTCCAAGAGAATTAAGTTTTGTTTTTGTTGATAATCATAATCGTAACCCTCTAAATAAGTCGTTATTTCACCTTTTTGATCAATTAATGATAAGCTAATATCATCTAACTCAAAGACAGGGATTAGTTCTTTCAGAATGAAATCAATTATTTCTGGAAGTATGGTTAAATCAAGTAATTGCAGCTCAAATGCACGAAACCTTTTTAGCATTAAATGATCGCCCTCAACTTTATTTATCATAGAATTGAGGCAACTTTGCAATATCATTAAGTCAGTTGTTATATCTTCTTCCAATGTTCTATTCTCTTAACGGTGAATAACTTTCACTTAAGATTAGCAGTTTATTGAAAATTTGTGATTATTTTTTAAAAGTAAATCTTACAATGCAACCATTTATCTATAATAATATCGCTAATTCTGACTTGAAACTGATAAAATAGACATTAATCAAAGAGGTTACCCATATTAAAAAAGGAAGACTCATGAATCAAAACCACCCTATCTCGTCTTAAGTTGACAACCTTTTTTCGCTTATTGTTACCCCGCCTAAAATACCTTAATGGTTATTGAATGATTTTTAACAGTTCTGAATTTTTATTTATCTTTTTACCGCTTTGTTTTTTTATTTATTTTTATCTTATTCAGCAGCGATTGATTATTGGTGCAAAGGCTTTTCTCGTTTTTTCATCCCTGTTTTTTTATAGTTGGTGGGAAATAAGCTATTTACCGCTTATCTTATCATCTATGTTATTCAATTATGTGATAGGTAGTTCTTTAAATGAAAAAATAAAACCCATACAATTTCCGAAAAAATCATTATTAATTTTTGGTATTACTGCTAACCTTGGATTATTAGGGTATTTTAAATATTCTGATTTTTTAATAAACAATTTTAATCTTATTTTTGATAGTTCAATTCCCTCATTAAATTTATTACTGCCTTTAGCTATTTCTTTTTTTACCTTTCAACAAATTGCTTATTTAGTTGATTCTTATCGAGGTGAAACCTCAGAGTATGATTTTTTAAATTACGCACTTTTTGTCACTTTTTTTCCTCAGCTTATTGCAGGACCTATTGTCCATCATGCAGAAATGATGCCGCAATTTGCTTCAAAATGGAACTTAGTTAAAAATTATAAAAATATTGCGACAGGATTATTTATTTTTGCAATAGGTTTATTTAAAAAAGTTGTGATTGCAGATACTTTTGCAGGTTGGGCTAGTTTAGGATTTGACCAAGCTTCCGTACTTAACCTTTTTGAAGCTTGGGCTACCTCTCTCAGTTATACCTTTCAGCTTTATTTTGATTTCAGTGGTTATACCGATATGGCAATAGGGGCTGCCTTATTATTTAATATTAAATTACCGATTAATTTTAATTCACCCTATAAATCATTAGATATTCAAGATTTTTGGCGACGCTGGCATATTACTTTATCACGATTTTTACGTGATTATATTTATATTCCCTTAGGGGGGAATCGAAAAGGGGCATTTAAAACCTATAATAATATTTTAGCTACGTTTATTCTTGGCGGAATTTGGCATGGAGCAGGATGGACATTTATTTTTTGGGGCTTTTTACATGGAATGGCTTTGGTTATTCATCGTTTTTGGACAGGTTATGGTTATAAAATTCCAAAAGTAATTGCTTGGTTAATAACCTTTAATTTTGTTAATCTATCTTGGGTTTTTTTTCGTGCAGAACAATGGGATGATGCCATTAAAGTTATTAAAGGGATGTTTGGTTTTTCAGGTATTGTTATTACCGATAGGCGTGAAAAATTATTATCATTTTTATCTGATTATGATAATGTTTCTTTTGGGGAAGTAACAGAACATATAGGTGATGGCTCAGATGTTATGTATACTTTATTAGTTGGTTTTATTCTTTGTCTTTATTGTAAAAATGCTTATGAAATAGCCTCTAAAAAAGAGTTTAAAACTTATCAAGCCCTCTTTATCGCATTAACCTTATTACTTTCTTATTTAATGTCAATAGAAATTCAAAATTCATCTTTTTTATATTTTAACTTTTAGGATAAGTTGTGACTCAAATAAAAAAATCAAAATACTTTTTATTGATAATAGGGGGGTCACTACTAAGTTTTATTATTATTTACACCGTTGGCTATTATTTAATAGCAACGAGAGAAATCTTTATTAGCCATTCTTACAAACAATTTTTACTTAAGCATACTCAAGGACAACGACTTATTATTGACAGTGGATCTAATTCATTTTTCGGTATTGATAGTCATTTACTTGAAAATAAGCTTAATATTCTGACTATAAACTTAGCAGATAATGCAGGTTATCCTTTACAAAACAAGTTATTAAGAATTGAAAAATATTCTCACCCCGGTGATATTATTTTATTACCCCTTGAATGGCAATATTATTCTTATAAGGCTGTGCCAGATGTCTTTTTGAATAATTTATTAGGAAATTTACATTATTATCATCAAAATAACCCAATCCAAGACATAAAACAAATATGGAAAACCCCATTTTCAAATTTTATGAGTGATATTAACCATTATATAAAGGGAATGAGTAATAACCGTCGTCATTTAGAACAGCATCTTGAAAAATTTAAAAATCATGAAAGAGGTGATTTTATACAAGAAGATTTTGATTTAGAACTTGAAGAAGCCAGTAAGGTTACAGCGTGTGATGAATACGTTTTAGGTAATGCTTTAAAGAATGGATTTACACTTTCGTTGACTTTTAAAGAAAATATAAAACTTATTCAACAATTACAAAAAAAAGGGATTCATATTCTTTTAACTTGGCCTGTGGTCGTAGGGAAGGATTGTTATCGCCAAAAACATACGTTAGCGTTAAGCGGTTTTATTAATTTAATTAAAAAAACTTTAGATGACAACGGGATATTAATTATTGGCGATCCTTATAAAAATAGGTTTTCAGCAGAATTTATGCTTAATAGCTATTATCACATTACTTCTGAGGCGCGTTATGCCCATACAAAGGGGTTGATTGAAGATATAAAACAGTCCCCCGCTTATTTATGGTTTAGTAAAAATAAAAACACTTCCTTTTCACTGGACATCTGAGAAGATGATATTGCGTTTAAAGAGAAATACTAACTTAAAAGGGAACAACAGTAAATTTAATGCTTGTTAGCAAGGGTAGAGATGCGATGCTTCGCGTCTCTAGCCATAAAATTGTTACTGCATTAGTCTTCAAACACATCAGCCCCTTCTGGAATAATAAACACAAATTCTTTATCTTCTAATTGAGGATTTATGTTAACCTCAGAAAAATAAATTCGCGTCAACTGCCCAAAATTATCACTCAATTCCATTCCGCCTAACGTCCCTTTATCTAAACCTATTAGTATATATTTAAAACTAGTTTCCTCATTTTTAGGAACTAGTTTTATCCATGATAAACCCTCTTCTTCCCCTTGATCCTCAAGTTTAAACTCTTTCTCAATGTCTATTTCACCACTTAATAATAACGCAGGAGTTGATCCCATAGATTTATCTAATTTTTTGATGGTCACTTGATCTAAATCGGCATCATAAAACCAAACTTTTCCTGCATTAGAAACAATCTCTTGAATAAAAGGTTTTTGATAAGACCACCGAAATTTTCCAGGACGACTTAAGGTAAATAAACCCTCGCTTGCTTGCTTTATTTTGTTATCTTTATCAAATAGAACTTGTTTGAATTTTGAAGAAAGCGTTTGAGAATTGGCCAAGAATTTTTTCAGTTCTTTAATCGGTTCTTGCGCTTGAGCAAAATTAATCGAATAAAGCAAGGTGATCATAATCAATAATTTTTTCATAAATGTTAATAGGTAATAAAATTAAAAAGGGTTAGCTTGAAGCGGTTGTCCATCTTTATCAAATAAAGGTGTATTGGATTCCATAACTTTCATTGAAGCAATACAGGATGAAAGTTCAGTAGGGACTGAACCTTTTATAAATGGATACTTTTTAGCGCCTTGACAATAATAATCGGCTAATAATCCCTTATTATCTATCCATGCCATTTCAATATTATCAGGGGCAATTAAATTAACAGGTTGAACCGCTATTTGCTTCATGAATGCACTCCATAATTGCAATGCACCCGATGAGCCACTTAATCCTGAGGATTTATTATCATCGCGCCCTATCCAAGCGACCGATAGATAATCACCACTAAAACCTGCAAACCAACTGTCCTTTAATTCGTTACTTGTCCCTGTTTTTCCTGCTAACGCCAAGTTTTTAGGTAAATATTGATACGCCGATTTTCCTGTCCCTTTACTCATAACTTTTTGTAACATTGTATTGATAATATAGGTTGCCGCAGGATCTAAACGCTGTTCAACAATAAAAGGATAATGTTGTAGTGGTTTGCCATCTGTTGCTACCACGGTATGAATTGCTTTTAATTCAGTTATAAAACCATCCCCTGCTAAAGTTTGGTACATCTGGGTGACTTCAAATGGACTTAATTGTAATGCACCTAATAGTAAAGAGGGAAATAATTCAATTTGTCGATTAATCCCTAATCGTTTCAACGTATTCGCAATTGGCTGTAAACCGACATCCATCCCTATTCTAACGGTTGCTAAATTATAAGAATAAGTTAACGCTTGGTGCATTGGGACTAACCCATGCTCTTTATGGTCATAATTTTTAGGCGACCAAATTTGACCCCCGCTATCAACCTGAATATTAGTATCACTGACGGGTGTGACCATCGTATATTTATCTGTTTGCATTAATGCGGTCAAATAAACGGCAGGTTTAACTAATGAACCAATGGGTCTTACTGCATCTAAAGCACGATTAAACCCTGCCTCATTTGCTTTTTTACCCCCTAATAAAGCCAAAATCTCACCACTTTCTCTGCGAGTGACTAAAACAGCCGCTTCTAATTGACTACTTTTAGGACGTTTTTCTAAAGTTGCTATTTTTTTAGCAACCGTGGTTTCTAAACGATTTTGTATTTGAGAATCTAAGGTTGTAAAAATTTTTAAACCTTCTGTGGTCAAATCTTCTTTTTTATACTGCTGTGCAAGCTCACGTTTAACTTTATCTAAAAAAGCAGGGTAGCGATTGACCGAACGATGTTTATGAGCGATTACATCCAATGATTTAGCCGTTGCCTGAGTTAATTCTTCCTGAGTAATATAGTTTTGCTTAAACATTTCAGTTAAAACTAAATTACGGCGTTTTAAAGCGCGCTTAGGATGTCGTCTTAAATCATAATAAGAAGGTCCTCTAACTAATGCAACCAATCCTGCCACTTGATGTAACGGTAAATTTTTTAAAGGCCGACCAAAATAAAATTGACTAGCCAGTCCAAAACCATGAATTCCATTAGCTCCATCTTGACCTAGATAAATTTCGTTTAAATAAGCTTCTAAAATTTCATCTTTTTCATAATTAATTTCTAAAAGTAAGGACATAAAAATTTCATTAATTTTACGTTTTAATTTACGTTCAGAGGTTAAATAAAAATTTTTAACTAATTGTTGGGTAATCGTACTTCCGCCTTGAACTAAGCCTCCCGCTTGTATATTTTGCCAAGCCGCTCGCGCAATTCCTCGTAAAGAAATACCATAATGTTGATAAAAATTTCTATCTTCAGTGGCAAATAATCCTTGTGTTAAAGAAACAGGCGCGTCTTTAAGTTTAATTAATACTCGGTCTTCCTTACGTTTAGGGTAAAAACTTCCAATTTGAACAGGGTCTATCCGTGTTATGGGAACTATTTTATGCGTTTTTACATTCGTAATTTGCTTAATCGAATTTTTAGAAAACTGAATACGTAAATGTTGACTTGTTTCTCGTCCATCCCAAAAATCAAAATTTCGGGTTTTTAGCTCAATTTTATTTGAAATAATATGATAAGAACCTTCAGAAAGTAAGTTTTTATCTTGTCGATAATGCAATTGTTCTAATAAATCTTCAAATTCAGTTTGTTTTAAATTTAATCCTGCATATAAATCTAAAGGATTCGCATAAATACGGGCAGGAATATCCCAACGTTTATCTTTGAAAGTGGTACGAATTTTATTATCAAGTCCCATCAGATAAAATAATAAAAAGATGCCAGCAATAAAAATAGTGGTAAAAACTAATTTTAAAAATATGGAGAGCATAGCGTTTTTTAGCGTAATGAAAGTTGATGGTTAGTTTAGCATTTTAAGATAAATGAATGCTAAATAGATAAATTAAATATTAAAGGCAATCCATGTTTTTCTCTCAAGGGGTTATATAATGGTGTTATGAAGTAATATTTTTAAATTTAGGAAAAAATAAATGAAATTTTTTACCATAGTAGTCTCTTTATTATTAATAGCAAATAGTGATAACATTAATGCAGCTGATAAATTTAAAGTGTGTGCCGATCCTTTAAACCCCCCTTATTCAACTAAAAAACAAGACGGATTTGAAAATAAAATTGCCGCTTTATTTGCCAAGAAATTAGGTCAAGAAGTTGAATATACTTGGTTTCCTCAGCGTATTGGCTTTATTAGAAATACTTTAAGAGTGGAATTGAAAGAGGGCAGTGGTGAGTATAAATGTGATGTCGTGATGGGTGTTCCCTCAGGGTATGAACTAACTATTACGACACAACCTTATTATCATTCTCAGTATTTATTATTAATTGCTAAAGGGCGTGGGTTTGATGATATTACGCAACCTGAGCAATTATCAAAATTACCGTTACTTAAACAAGAACAATTAAAAATAGCGATGTTTGATCGAGGACCTGGAACTGCTTGGTTACAACAACAAGGTTTATTAGATCAGGGAATTCCTTATCAAACCATGACAGGGGATGATAAAAATAATATTTCTATGACGATTGCTAAAGATTTAGAAGCTAAAAAATTAGATATGGCAATTCTTTGGGGGCCAATGGCAGGTTATGTATTATCGCAAAGTTCCGCAGATAGTTATATTGTTTTGCCTATGCAATCAACTAAAGCGGTCACATTTGATTTCTCAATGGCGATGGGTGTTCGTTATGGAGATAAAGCGCGTAAAGTTATTTTAGATCAATTGATTTCGGAAAATCAAACGAAAATTAATGAAATTATGCACAGTTATCAGATTCCTTTATTGGCAATTCCTACGCAACAACCTCATGAGGATGATGATTAATGACCCTAATTAAATTAATTAAAATTTCGTTACTTACTAAAACATACCCTATAAGAAATTTCTTAATATCTCATTCAACAAATTTTACAGCTTCTTGTCTCAATTATTATGTAGGATTCAAAAAATGCGGGGTTATCAATAAAAAGTTAATGGAACAATAAACAATTTTGAAAGTCTCCTCTATTCCCTATATTAATTACGAGTTAAAGAATGTTTTGCTACCACTGTCAAGAAGCAAAAAAAAATAAAGCCTGCGACACCACAGGTATTTGTGGAAAAAAAGCCCCTGTTGCAAGTTTACAAGATTTATTAGTTTATGTTTTAAAAGGCTTATCTTTTTATACGATTAAAGCCCAGCAACAAGATATTTATCAACCTCATCTTGATTTATTTACCGCTAAAGCTTTATATGCAACCGTCACTAATGTTAATTTCGACTCGAACGAATTTGTACGTTTAATTAGTGAAACGGTACAGCGGCGTAATGTATTAATTAAGCAATTAACACTTTCTGCCGATGAAGTTATCCCTGAAGAAGCCTCATGGCAATATGATGAAATTGATGAAGCGGCTTTTATAAAACAAGGAGAAATCTTAAATGTTCCTTCTCTATTAAAAGAGTGTGAAACTTATCATGGTTTGCGTGAAAGCTTAGTTTATGGGGTAAAAGGATTAGCATCGTTAATTGAACACGCGACTGTTTTGGGTTATGAAGACCAAAACCTATATAATTTCATTCATCAGGCATTAAACTTTTCCATCGGTAAACATAGCGTAGAACAAGCACTTGCGATGAATTTACACTGTGGTCAACTTGGCTTACAAGCGATGGGGTTATTAAATCAAGCGAATACTAAAACTTTTGGTGATCCTGTACCAACAAAAGTACACACCGATGTTTGGGATAAACCAGGAATTTTAGTTTCAGGACATGACTTACAAGATCTTGAAGAAATTTTACTGCAAACTGCGGGAACAAATATTGATATTTATACCCACGGAGAGGCGATTATTGCTCATGCTTACCCTAAATTTAAGAAATTTTTTAACTTAGTGGGGAATTATGGAGGCGCATGGCAAGATCAAAAAAATCAATTTGCTAAATTTAATGGTTCTTTATTAGTAACGACTAATAATATTCAACAAGCGAAAAAAACTTATTTAGAAAAATTATTTACCACGGGAATGGTTGGCTGGGATGCAATTCCTCATGTTGATGATAGAAAAACTAATCAAACTAAAAATTTTAGTGCGCTGATTGAACAAGCTGAACAAAACTCATCGCCCACTTTGTTGGACGATAATATTATTACCACAGGTTATGGTTTACAAAGCTTATTAGCTTTGAAAGAGATTATTTCTAATGCGATTCAAACAAATGAAATTAAGAAAATTATTGTGATTGCAGGCTGTGATGGTCGTCATAAAGAAAGACGTTATTACACCGAATTAGTAGAAGCCCTTCCTCAAAACTGTTTAATCCTAACCTGTGGTGAAACTAAATATCGTTTTAATCATTTAGATTTAGGAGAAATTAGCGGTATTCCACGGTTGTTAGATGCAGGGCAAACTAGTGATTTTTATGCGATCATTTCTTTTTTACAAGCACTACAGATCACTTTAGGCTTAGAAAGTTTTAATGCAATGCCCGTCTCATTTAATATTGCTTGGTATGAGCAACAAACGATTGTTATGTTTTTGGCATTATTAGATTTAGGGGTAAAAAATATACGTTTAGGCCCTACATTACCGCCTTTTTTTAACGCTGATATTTTAGCCATGCTGACGGAAAAATTTGCTTTGAAAGGAATTGATACGGTTGAGAACGATATTAAAGCAATATTAAAGATTAAGGAATGAAAATTTCCCTCTGCGTAGGGTGGGCATAGCCCGCCCTACGCAGTGATTTAAAAACTATCCGTTACAAAATCAGTTGACTCAGCTAATACCGCTTGTAAACCTTGTTGCAATTCATCAGCATTACTGGCTGCGGTATAAGCCGTTAATCCAGGTTGGTTTAAGCTATGACTGTCATCAAGACAAAAACCAATACTATGAATAACCACAGGGGATTGTTGTAAAACTGTATTTAATATTTGATTAGGTTCTTCACCATTTGAAGCAATACCATCGGTTACCACTACTAAATGATACTCACCATAACCTAACTGCTTTACCGCTTGTCCTTCTAATTGTTGATAACCATGACTAATAGCCGTTGCCAAAGGCGTTCCACCGCCTGTTTCAATCATTTTAATTTGCTCAAAAAAAGGTTTTCTATTTCCTGTTGCTAAATTTACGCGTTCACTTTCTCCCGTTCCATCAAAGGAATACAAGGCTAAATTAGCATCCGTTGGAATTTGTGCTGCAAACTGAGTAATAGCCTTCTTAGCAACCGCCATTTTTGTGGTGCCTTCGGCACACTGATCCCCATCCATTGAGCCACTAGCATCTAAAATAATATAATAATTAGCGGCTAATAGATTTTTACTCAGAATATTTTCTTCATGACGACTCGGCCAGTTATCATCCACAGGACGTAGTGCATATAAAATATTCCCAGCATCAATTGTTGTTGCTATTACTTCTGCTGCTGCTTCTATTGAAGTTTCTGAAGTTGATTCCCCATCACAAGCTGATACAAATAGGACTAATAAAGCGGTTGTAAAATACGATAAAGATTTCATCATTCAGCCCCTATAAAGGTTGAAAAACAGAGTCTTCTGCTTCAATTTGGATAATACGAAACTCAACGCGCATATTAGCTCGCCAATCTTTTTCAGTTTTTGGCGCGCAAGGTAAATTACCACAAACACCTGATTTTGGCGAAGAAATACCATGACCTATGACGGCAAATTGTGAGGCATCCAATAAAATTCCTTTACTGGTTGCATAGTGAATAATATTATCTCTAACGGCTTGAGAACGTCCTAAGCTTAAATTTTTAGCACTTTGCTTAATTTGTCCTAAAACTAAGGCTTGTTCACCTGCTTTTTGTTTGCGTAAATAACCCATAGGGTCTGAGTGACCTTCTACGGTAATCACCGCGCCACCATAAGTTGAAGCTAAGTTAATTACTTTATCAAAGGCATCTTTATAAAAATCAATTGAGAAACTTTTTTGATTGGGCGCAAAATAAATTTCAAATTTAAATAATTCACCTTGTTCTAATGCACCTTGTTGTTGACGTTGATTGACAACTGAGGCAATTTTTGCCGAATTAAATTTGGGGGCTTCTGCTTGATTTGTATTGCTTAAGCCTGTTTGTAGCAAGGCATAATCCCAGTTAGCTTTAGTAAATAGAACGCTACCTTTAACCAGCCCTAATTGAGCTAATCCTTTTTGTATTTCTTGATTTAAAATTTCAATACGTCGTGGATAACTGGCATTACTAAAAAACTTTACGTTACCATCAAATCCTACAAATTCAGCATCTAAATACATCCCTTCAGTATCAGCAATCGCTTGTTCACTATCTAACAATGCTTTTGCAGAAGCCGCCATCATGGTTTTATAAACCGCTGTATTAGTCGTTTTATTTTTTACAACCGCTTGCATCGCTTCGGTTGATTTCATTAAACCGCTTACAAAAGTTTCTACCTTACTATGATTAGATTCAAAATAATCAGCACGGACGGCATAAACGTCAGCAATAATTTTATTTGCTGTTTTAGTAGAAATGAGTATCGAAGCCCCTTTAACAGAATTTTCTGAGCCTTTTCCAACGTTTCCGCCAGAGGTCAGTGCTAATGCATCAGGAATAATCATAAAAGCAGCATCAATATCGGCTTCATAAAAAGCTTCCATGGGTGTATTATCTGTGCCTGTTAAATCTTTAACCCAGCGAATATTAATATCTTTAGCCGTTAGTCCTGCATCCGTTAAAACCCGCATCATATAATCAACATGCGGCCCATAAGCCTGTAATACGATGGTTTTACCTTTTAGATCTTTGACTGTACGAATACCTTCTTTTACCACTAATGCATCTCCACCTGCTGACCAAGTTAATTGATGAATAATAACAGGACGTGTGCGGGGGTCTTTATTCAGTACATCAGACGCTTGATTAAGCATGCCTAATGTACCACGAAGATAAGGCGTTTCACCTGCTAAATAACTTTCGATTTGTTTGGAGAAGACATCTTGGCGAATTAAACGGTTATTAACGCCTAATTTTCCTAAAATACTGTCTGTATTCGTTACAGCAGAATCACCGTTGCCATGAAGTGTTGCGATGTCACCCCCCCAAGTAATAATAGGAATCGTGATAGTTTCTGTGTTACGAACTTCACCGACAGTGCCTTTAATAATCTGGCTCATTGGTGCTATTTTAATATAATCAACCGCTTGTACACTTAGGGATAAACACATCCCTAATATTAATAGTATGGATTTATTATGCATTTTCTTCTCCTGTTTTTAGAAAACTAAAATTTTGACTCTACTGTTAGAGGACTATCATGAGCAATGGCTTTAGCCAAAAAGGATGCTATACCACTAATCTTAGTCCGAGAATAGGCTTTATTTTGGTGAAAGATAATATAAAATGTTGGATTACGAAAAGCGTGTAAACCAAATTTACATGGCTAAAAACATTTGAAATTCATTTTGTAGTAAATTACACTGCTTTTGAAGCACAATTTCGTGATGTTTCTTTTTCTAAATAACATAAAAAGGTAATAAAATGAATAATAGTGAAACTGATAACGATAAAAATAATCAAAACGGAACACTTAAAAGAATATTAAAAGTTCTTTCTGAAAGACGAATAATTGAAATAGGGGGTTTAATTATCGCAATATTAGCTTTTATAGACCAACTTCAACCCACCAGCATTATTGGAGGCTTTATTGGTTTAGAGCAAGTAGAAACACAGAAAACACCTACAGCTACTGAAAAAATAATCACGACCAAAGCTACAAAAAAAATCTCCTCACGATTTCAATATACCCTACAAGCACATCAACCCTTGTTTATAAAAAAAGCCAAAAGTAGCTTGTCAATAACCTTCCCAAACCTAGTCGGTGAAGCGTCTGTAAAACTTAACATCGCACCCATCGGAGGAAAATCATCCAGTCATACCATAATAGATGGCTACACCAAAAATTTTAAAAGTGCAAAAGGACGCTTCACCGTACAAATATTAAACATTGATTACGAGAATAAGAAAGTAATTGTTCAGGTCAGCCGAAAATCTTAAGGAATGCTCATGAATTAACTTAGGAAAAATCAAGTGAAAGGACAACAGTTCGTAAGGCGAATAAGTTTATATTACCTACCAGATTTCGCATACAAATTTCGAGGTAATAACAAATAGTAACGTCCCGATGATTTCATTGCCCCTGCAAAATCTCCTGCTGTTGAGCCTTCTCCCCAATACAAATCACCCCGTATCGCGCCTTTGATTGCACCCCCTGTATCTTGTGCCATCACTAAATGTTCAAGCTGTTGTTTTTTATCTAAAGGATGTTCTGCATTTAACCAAATTGGAATCCCTAGAGGTAAATGTTTACGATCTATAGCTAGGCTGTGTTTTGCCGTTAACGGTTGTCCCATTGCCCCTACCGCACCTTCTGATGGTTTGACTTTAGTTAAACGAAAATAAACATAAGAGCGATTTTTTTTCATTAATGCTAGGCCTTTTTTGGGATGTTTATCTATCCAAGCCCGTATGGTTTGCATAGAAATATCTTCACGGGAAATTTCTTCATTATCGACTAATGTTTTACCAATCGCATAATAAGAACGACCATTACTGCCGCCATAACTCAGACCTTGCAATGAGCCATCTTCCATCTTTACACGCCCAGAGCCTTGTACTTCCATAAAAAATACGTCCATTAGATTATCAACCCATAATAACTCTAAGCCTTTATTGGCTAAACCCTTATTATAAATTTGGCTTCGCGTTAAACGGCGTAATGTAGAGCTTTTGGGTTTACGATAAACAGGAATATTATAGCGTTCAGTTTTGGTGTAAGAACCATTGAGTTGAGGAATAAAATAACCCGTAAATAACCCCTTAAAGCTATTGTTTTTATTAACCGCATAAGGTTTAAACCAGCGTTCAAAAAACAACTTTTCTTTCCCTAAAGTAACTTTTACTTTACATAAGCTTTTCCAATCTCCTAATTTACCTAATTCAAATACACCTTTCATTTTTTTACTATTAGGCTTTTTATGCCAATATTTACAAGAGCGTTTGAACGATTGATAAGCTAACGCATGATTATCTTTATTCCAGCCTGATAACGCTTGAAAATCCGTTGGATAAAGCTTTAATAACGGAGATTGTTTAGAAATAATCGGAGGTTCTGGAATAATTTTAGGGTCTATCGTGCTTGAGGAAAAAGGGGTTGGTTTATTTTTAACAAGAACCGTTTCATTACAAGCGGTGATAAAAATCACGAATAAACATAAATTAAATAATTTCATTTGGATGCCAATGTAGGTTCTTATTGTAGACAGGAATAAATTTCAAAAGTTAATCTGCTAATTTCTCAAGTATAATCTCGGTTACTTTTGGGTAATCAATTTTTCCTGTGACTAATAGAGGTAAGCGATCAATAATAAAAATTTTACGTGGAAAATGAATCGCCGAAAGCCCCTTAGCTGTTGATTTTAACTCCTTTAATTCAGCACTGACTTTAGTCGTTAGTAAAATAATTTTTTCACCTTTCCGACTATCGGGTAAATTAATTACGGCATGATGTGCATCGGTCCATGTTTTTGCAGCTAATTCCTCAACAACGGTTAAAGAGATCATTTCACCGCCAATTTTAGCAAAACGTTTACTTCGACCTTTTATGATAATAAAACCATCATCATCTACGTCAACTATATCACCTGTATCGTACCAGCCTTCACCATAAATAGAACGAGGTGGCACTAATTTTCCAGGGTTATTTGCTAATAAATAACCTTTCATTATATTAGAACCTGAAACATGCAGTTTTCCTCCTTCCTTTATACCCGCAATTTTTTCCAATTTATAATCCATGCCTGGAATAAACCGTCCTACAGTGCCTGCTTTAAAATCCATCGACGTATTAACAGAAATAACAGGGGCTGTTTCTGTTGCACCATAGCCTTCTAAAATACGAATCCCAAATTTTTCTACCCAAGTATCACGGGTTGTTTGTTGTAGTTTTTCAGCGCCTGCAACCACATAACGCACCGTATGAAAATCATAGGCATGGGCTTTTTTTGCGTAAGCAGCTAAAAAAGTATTCGTTCCAAACATAATCGTTGCCCCTATTTCATAAGCTATTTCAGGGATAATAGTATAATGCAGAGGGGTGGGATAAAAGAAGGTTTTGATACCATTCATTAACGGTAAAATTGTGCCGGCAGTAAAGCCGAATGAATGAAATAAAGGAAGAAAATTAAGCACGGTATCTTGTGCATTAACATTAATACGTGACTTAATTTGATTAATATTAGCTAATATATTACGGTGTGATAATACCACGCCTTTAGGTGTTCCTTCTGACCCTGAGGTAAATAAAATTATTGCCGCATCATTTGAATTATGCGGTTTCTTATGATACCAATAATCTGCTGTCCAACATTGAAATAAGGCTTTCAATTTATCTTGTGCTGTTATTTTTTCCGCAATATCTTCTAAATAAACTAACGTGAGTTGTTGGCTTAGAATTTCAGCTATCGCTTCTAGTTTTGCTAATTCAATAAAGCGTCTTGAGGTTAAAACCGTTTTAATTTTAGCGGTATGGCAAGCAGAAATCATCCCTGTTGAGCCCATGGTATAATTTAGCATCGCAGGAATACGATCATTAACCTGTAACGCTAAAATAACAGATAATGTTTTACTGGAATTGGGTAAAAATATCCCAATAGGTTCGGCTTGTTTTGTCTGCGTTTCTAAAGTATTAGCGATCACAATAGCACGCATAATAAGGCTATTATAAGATAAGGGAACATGCTCTAAATCTTCGGCAATTTCATGCCCTCCCCCATGAATACTCCGTGCCTCTAATAAACTGGAAAAAAGGGTTTGCTGGTAGGGACTGGTAGTAAATATCATTTCATTCATTAAATCAGCCAGCACGTGACCACTAGATTTTCGGCGTAATTTTCCACGCAAATTATCATCAGCATGAATGGTCGTTGGCGGTAAAATATGTAAGGTGATTTTTGGAAAAAAACGTAATCTAACTATTTTTTGAAGCTTTGAAAAATGAGTGTATTCAGCCCCTGAAATTCTAATAGGTAAAATCGTTGCGCCCGATTTATCAGCTACCATGGCCGTCCCATC
>DAOUTG010000052.1 GCA_030626845.1 Methylococcaceae bacterium | reverse complement strand
TAATAGCTTCTGAAACCTCAAGCTTTTTCTCGGTCTCTGCACTCTGAATTTTAGATTTCATTTCAGCGATTTCTGTTTCTTTCCTCGCCAATTTTTTAGCAAGTTCAGTATCACTTTTAATTTTTAATTCCGTTAATTGTTTGTCCTTTTTTACTAGCTCTTCTTGCAAAGTGTTTTTAATATTAGCTTCTGCAAGTTTAACTGCATTATCTTTTTCAGTTTCTTTTATTTTTAAATCATTAGTAAGGTTATTACGTTCTTTTTCTATTTTTTTAATAGCTTCTGAAACCTCAAGCTTTTTCTCGGTCTCTGCACTCTGAATTTTAGATTTCATTTCAGCGATTTCTGTTTCTTTCCTCGCCAATTTTTTAGCAAGTTCAGTATCACTTTTAGTTTTTAATTCTGTTAATTGTTTGTCTTTTTTCACTAATTCTTTTTGCAAAGAATTTTTAATATTAGCTTCTGCAAGTTTAACGGCACTCTCTTTTTCTTTTTCTGCAATGGCTAGTCGATTTGTTAGCTCTTCTTCAAATTGATCGTCGCGAACTTGTTTAAGTATATTAGCAAAGCCAGCTTCATCTACTGTAAAAGATTTCTCACAATTTGGACAAATAATTTCATTCATATTTTTCCTTTACTTCTATGTTTTATAAATATTTTTCTTGATTTTAAAGTCGCGTAATCACCATATCTCCAAATCAATCACAAGCTTTGTAAAGCATCAACACGCTTTATTTCTTCTTGCAACCTCGAATCATTTCTCCACGAATACGATGAGGATTTTGAATCATCAAAAGGGATAAATAGTTCACTTTTTGTCCTTTTAAGCTGGCTACATTATGAATAATTCGCTCTTCACTTGAACCTGCTTTTTCAATAAAACAACTTTTTTCTAATAAGTTTTTGTTTTTTAAAAAAACAATGAGATCATCTAATATCGGTTTGACTTTTAATAGAACCAGCGTATCAAAATCATCTAATAAAGACGCAATCATTTCAATCCCATAACCTGCGGGAATAATAGCTACCGTATCATCGGTGTCAGCAAGGGGTATTTTTGCACAAGCGGCTGCGGCATTAAAAGAAGTGACTCCTGCAATGGTTTCAATTTCAATACTTTTATCTAACCCTTGTACTGTTTTTGCTAAATGTTGAAAAGTTGAAAAAGTGGAGGCATCGCCTTCAACTAAAAATACCACGTCATGACCTTGTTGTAATACTTCTATGACAGTTTGCGCTGCCTGTAACCAATATTTAATTAAAATCTCTCGGTTATGGGTCATGGGAAAAACAAGGGCTTTACTATTCTTAGGTAAACTTAATCCTGTTTCTAAAGCAATTCTTAAGGCGTAACTTTCGCCATTTTTCTTTTTAACAGGATACATCCAATGTGCATTAGAATGTAATAATGCCCACGAACGGCGCGTGATTAGCTCAGGATCACCAGGACCTAAAGATGCTCCATAAAGTTTACCACTCATTGTTGACCTCGTTGTGCTGAAATAATCCATACAGGGTTTTCAGCTTGCATTCGATTCATATGTAAAATTGCTTGACTGCGTGATGCTTGTATTTGTACTGCGTTCCAAGTTGCATCACAAGCTTTTAAGGTCTCTATTGCCGTGGTTAAATTTTCTAAAGTGACAAAATTCATTACCAGCCAGCCTTCTGTATTTAATCGTTGCAAACAGTGATTAATTAAACTTGTCAGTTCCCCGCCTGTTCCTCCGATAAAAATAGCATCAGGTGATTCCCAAATATCCAAACCTTCAGGTGCTTTTGCGTGAATAAGCTGGTAATTATTAATTTTTAAATTGTTCGCATTTTCACGGGCAATTGCAAAATCAGCGGCATTTTTTTCTACCGCATAGACATAGCCTTGAGAACATAAACGCGCAGCTTCCAAGCCAACTGATCCTGAGCCTGCCCCTATATCCCACACAATACTGTTTAGTTTTAATTGCATGTTAGCTAGGGAAACCGCTCGAACTTCACGTTTAGTAATTAAGCCTTTATCAGGCTTTCGTTGTTTAAAACAGTGATCATTTAAACCAAATAGAATGTCTGGATTAAGTGATTGTTTACGCTGTAATATAACAATATTATTACCATTAAAGGATTGCTCTGCAATAGCGTCAATACTTTGCCCCTGGATTAAAATCTCATCTTTGCTAAGTAAATCTTGAGCGATATAAATTTCAAATTCATCGGCTAAATTTTCAATGACTAATAAACGTGCTATGCGTGCTGGGTTGTTCTCTGGGCTGGTTAAAAGGGCTATTTTATTTTCACTCACAAGGGCTTGTAATAAGGGATAAAGACCATGACGATTATTGGCCTCTTGATGCCATTCGCCTGTATCTTGTTTATGAATAGAAATAATTTTGGCATTATTCCAAGGAATTGTGAACCTAGAAAATGCAAGGGCAAGTGTTGAAACATTGGGTAATATTTCAAATCGTTCTTTACCCAATTTTTTAATTAAAAATGTGGCAATACCATAACAAAGTGGATCGCCCGTGGCGAGAATGACGACTTTTTTATGGCTCTCTTGTGCTTGTTCGATCCATGTAGGTACAAGCGTCAAATGACCCCTTAAATCTTTCTTTTCGGCGGTGGTTATATAAGTTGCAAATAAATTGAGTGTTCGGGTCGCACCTATGACTACATCTGCTTGTTGTAATGTGATTAGGGCTGGGGGGGTTAAGCTATCTGCCCCATTATCTAAAACCCCCATGATTTTGCAAATTTCCATGAATTATTCCTGATATTGCGCTAATTTTTCACCGTCAAAATCGCAAACTAAGAGGGTGTAGTTAAATTTATTGGGATAACGTGTTTTTAAAGTCATTACCACGCGTTTACAAAGCGCAAGATAAAACGGATGACTCAAGCCGAGTTCCTCCATTCGTTCACCTGCATAACGCGCAGTTTCATTGGCAGCAATATCATCACAAACCTGTTTATCTGCACCAATAGATTGGGCAATATCTGCGAGTAACTGGGTGTTGACAGGATTACGCCGTGCGTGAGTAATCCGTTCGCCTTGTGCCATTTTGGTGAGCTTACCTACCATACCGCCGATAATAATGTGTTTAATACCAACGTTTTCGGCTGTATCTAAAGCAGGACTTAAAAAATCACCCATTTGTACAAAAGAGGCTTTATTTAATTGGGGTAATTCCTTGATGGTAAATTTTTCAGTACGTCCCCCTGTGGTTAGAACAACCGTATCAAGTCCTTGATTCGCGGCAACTTCAACACCTTGAACCACACTGGCTCTAAACGCTGCGGTTGAATAGGGGTGAACAATGCCTGTTGTGCCTAAAATAGAAATTCCACCGATAATCCCTAAACGTGCATTAAGGGTTTTTTTAGCCATCAACTCACCATCAGGCACAGACACTGTAATTTCTAAGCCATGCTGTTGTAATAAATTTTCTGCAATTTGATAGACATTATCAAGAATATTTTTATGGGGGACAGGATTGATAGCCGCACCACCTACTTCTAAACCTAGACCGCGCATCGTGATTTTACCTACCCCTTTTCCGCCTAAAAGGTGAATGGTTTTTGCTTGGTTAGGAAGTAATTTTATATCAACGGTTAAATGGGCATTATGGGTGCAATCTGGATCATCCCCTGCATCTTTGATAACAACAGCATGAGCCTTTGAGTTATTACAAAATCCTTCTGTAACTTTAAAAATAACTTGCTGACCATTGGGTAATTGGGTGTTTATTTGTTCAGGAACATGACCTGTGACTATGCCTGTAATCGCTGCACGTGCTGCGGCTGCGGTACATGCGCCTGTAGTATAGCCTTTGCGTGTTCCTTTTTCTTTTTTGGGTTTCATTACCACGATTTAATCAGCTTCGGCTAAAGCCAATAAAGCATGAATGGCAGAAACGACTAGGGTTGAGCCGCCTTTACGCCCCTCTGTAATAATCCAAGGAATTGTGTCTAATAATTTTGTGTCCGCTTTAGATTCTGCGGCGGAAACAAAACCTACGGGCATTCCAACGATCAAAGCGGGTTTTACCCCTTCTTCCTGAATTAAACGAATTATTTCTAATAAAGCGGTCGGTGCGTTACCGACGGCAATAATACTCCCTTCTAATAAACCCAGTGTATGGGCTTTACGCATAGCTTGAACAGCGCGGGTGGTATTTTCTGCTTTAGCGGTAGTGATGACATCCGCATCGGCAATAAAATGATGGGTTGTTACCCCAAAATGGCTTAATCGCGGTTTAGACAAACCTACGCAAATCATTTCAACATCAGCGACAATTTTTACCCCTTGTTTTATCGCGCTAACCCCTGATTCAACTGCTTGAGGATGAAAGTGAGTTAAACCATTGAATTCAAAATCGGCGGTAGCGTGAATCATACGACGTACAATGCCCCATTGCATTGTGGTGTAAGAATGCGTGCCGACTTCATTATCAACGATAGCAAAGGAGCTATGTTCTATTTTTTGACCTGCTTGGGTCATTTGTTCAGTAATACTATTTTTTTTCATTTTTTATTCACAGCTTGAGGTCTAATAACTATTAGCTAAATAGGGTGGACAATATGTTCATTATTTAGCTATTATTCTTTTTGGCAAGCACCTCCTTTACATCCACAGCTTTTACCGCAACCTAACCCCTCTTCTTTCGCCACGCCAAATTCTGGATGATTTTGTGCATAAACTCTGGCTAAATGTTGAACCCCTATCCAAGCAGACATGAGTGTAAAAATAACCCCAGTGGCTATTAAAAAATTAATCATAAAATTTTCCTTCTAAGCGGTACTTCCACCGAGTCCTGAAAAACCCATAAAAGTGAGTGATAAAATACCTGCAAGCATCATGCTTAATGCCGCAGCTTGGGTAATATTAGGTAAATTGGATAATTCTAGTTTTTCTCTTAAGCCTGCCATTAAAACAATGGCTAAACCAAATCCTGCCCCTGCGCCTAGGCTAAAAGCAACGGATTGGAAAAAATCATACTCACGTGAAGTTTGAAACAAGGCAACCCCTAAAATAGCGCAATTAGTGGTAATAAGCGGTAAAAAAATTCCCAACGCTCTAAATAACGTGGGACTAAATTTTTTTAAAATCATTTCTACCAATTGTACCGCCGAAGCAATTAAAGCGATATAACTAATTAAACGTAAAAATTCTAAGTTAAATTTAGTTAAAACCAAATTAATGCCATAAGCGCAAGTTGAGCTAACAAACATGACGAAAATGGTGGCTAAACTCATATTAAATGCCGTGTCACGTTTTGCAGAGACCCCGACAAAGGGACACAGCCCTAAAAAAAGAGCCAATACAAAGTTATTAATTAAAAAAGCATTTAAGAAAATAAAACTTAATGATTCAGGATTCATATCAGTGATTGAAGGATAAAGTTAAAAAATATCAGCAATTTTTAATGTTATTTCAGGAAAATAAAGCGGTTGAATTTCTTCATCTGCCCTTAAAGTTTGTTGTAATTCATAACTTGCATTTTTTGGTTGGCGATAAACTTCTAATGAATTATTTTGCAAATTTACAATCCAGTAATCACTGATTGCATGTTGTGCATAAAGTTTAAGTTTTTGTTGGCGATCAAAATATAAGCTACTGTCTGAAATTTCAACTAATAACAAAACATCGCTTACTGTTGGATGACGATGTTTATAAAAATTAGCCTCAGGTTTTAAAAGCATTAAATCAGGTTCGGGTTCTGAAAATTTATTAAGCACCAGAGGATCTTGAACACTAATAATTGCTTTACCGGCAAATTTAATAGCAAAAAAATTATTTAAATATTTTAAAGATCCTGCATGAGGAAAACCAATAGGTGACATGGTGGTGATTTCTCCATTAATGAGTTGCAGATGTTCTTCTGGCTGGAAAATAGATTCCATTTTATGCCATTCGTTAACGGTGACTTGATGACGGTGTGGGGAAGTGACAGCAACCATAATAAACCTCAATAATTAATTAGATGAAATTGAACAATGACTTGCTTGATCTTTAACAATAAGCTGATCTATTTTTCGTTGCTGTAAATAATTAAATAATAATAACCACGCGCCTAAAACAATAAAGCCACCTGGGGGTAAAATCATGACTACCCACGGTTCAAAATTGCTACTGAAGATTTGATAGCCTAATAATTGCCCGGCACCTAATAATTCTCTGACGCTACCTAAAGCGATTAAGGCTAAAGTAAATCCTAAGCCCATACCTAATGCACTCACGACTGTTTTAGTAAAACTATTTTTTGAGGCGTATGCCTCAGCACGTCCTAAAATTAAGCAATTAACGACAATTAGTTGAATAAACGCCCCTAATTTATTATGTAAATCCAGGCTAATCGCTTGAATTAAATAATCAACAATCGTCACAAAGGTGGCAATAATAATAATGTAGGCAATAATGCGAATTTGCTTTGGAATTAAATGTCTTAATGCTGAGATAAGTGCATTAGAACCCACTAATACAAAAATAGTGGCAGCACTCATGCCTAATGAATTTTCTAAGGTATTGGTAACGGCTAAGGTAGGGCATAAACCTAACATCATCACGAATACAGGATTTTCTTTCCACAAGCCTGCGGTAAAAACATCCATTGTTAATGGGGGTTCTATTTTTTTTAGTTGAGTCATAGTAAAGCCTTGCTAAGGGGGTTTAGATTTCTTTAAGAATGTTAAGTTTTTACTAATCAAAGGATGTAATTTTTGACCGCTTTGATTCAACATGCGCCCAACAGCATTTGAAGTAATGGTTGAGCCTGAGATAGCATCAATTTCAAATGGCTGTTGTTTTGTTCCATGACGAACAGTTTTAATCATGTTTTTAAGTTCTGTTTGGGCTTCATTAACATGGGCTTGCAAACAATTAAAGTTAGCTAAAAAATCTTCATCCGTCGTTATTTTTGTTCCAAATCCAGGGGTCTCAGTACTTTTTAAGACATCATAACCTGTAATACAGCCTGTGTCAGGTTGATAGCTATATAACAGTTTAACCATATCTTGATAACCTTGTGCAGCGGCATTTAAAGCAACACCGACTAATTGATTATTTTTATCATAACCTGCATATAATAATTCCCCCATCGTTTTATCATCCGCTAGTTTAAGTTTCTCGCCGTCAACTAAAAAAGTAAGACGGGTTTTTGCAGTAGGTAAAACTTTAAAGATTGCTTTCTCTGTTGCAAGTCTTTGATTTTCTGCAATAATCGGTTGGGTGTACTCATAAACAATAACAACTAATAAACCCGATAACATAGCAATAATCCCTAGGGTTGTAATTAATACTGAACTTTGGGGGAATTGAGGCTGTTGTTTTTCTGGGGTATTACTCATCTTTTTTCCTTTTTTCTACAAAATTTAGAGATAGCCTGTGTCGATAACAGGTAATACCCAATATTGAATGCCAGAGCCTGAAAACTCAGCTTTTAGTTTATCTAATAAAAGGGATAAATCCTGTTGATCTATATACAGTTGAAAGCGAATTTTTCTTTGTCTTCCAGTCACTTGTTCTGCTAATGATAAATCTTGATGCCGATGGTCATGTGCATTAATGGATAGACTACTAAAACCATGTTCAGATTCAAAGGTTAATAAGCAATCGGTTATGAGTTCTTCCAACATTAATGAGACATTTAAAGTCACTAGGTACTCTTTATCATTCATGCCTTTATCTCCTTAGTCGAAAAAAATTGATATAGAATAGGTAATAAAATCAACGTTAAAAAAGTTGATGAAACCAGTCCACCAATAACAACAATGGCTAATGGTTTTTGAATTTCAGAACCCGGCCCTATGGCAAATAATAAGGGTAATAAGCCAAAAGCGGTTAAGCTTGCCGTCATTAATACAGGTCGTAAGCGCCGTATTGATCCGATAAGAACCACTTGGGCAAGTTCCATACCTGTTGCGCGGAGTTGATTAAAATAACTCACCATCATTACACCATTTAAAACTGCAATCCCTAATAGGGCAATAAAACCAACGGAGGCTGGAACAGATAAATATTCCCCTGAATACCAAAGGGCAAAAATTCCTCCTATCATTGCTAAAGGAATGTTGGAAAGAATTAATGTGGCTTGTCGAACTGAGCCAAAAGTTGAAAATAATAATAGAAAAATTAACCCTAAGGAAATAGGAATAACCATTAATAATCGCGAGGAGGCGCGTTGTTGGTTTTCAAATTCTCCCCCGAATTTAACGCTATAACCTGTCGGTAATTTAACTTGCGCTGCCACGGTTTTTCTGGCTTCATCAACAAAACCTACAAGGTCTCGTCCCTCTACATTACAACTTATGACCACAAAACGTTGTCCGCGTTCACGTTCAATTGAAACAACGCCTTCCACACGCGTTAATTTTGCCACGGCAGTCACTGGAATATGTCCCCCATCAGGTAAGGCAATTTGCAAATTAGAAAAGTTAGCAATGCCACTTTGACCCCGTATAATCAAGGGAGTGCGCTTGATACCTTCTTGAATAATACCAATGTTTAAGCCTTCAATCTGTGCATGTAACGTATTTTCTAAGCTATCACTATTTAACCCTAAGCGTCCTGCGGCTTGTTTATCAATATTTAATTGTAAAAATTGCATCCCTTTATTTTCACTGGTTAGAACATCACTTGCGCCCTCTATACCTTTTAAAAGGCTTACCATTTCTTCTGCTTTTTGGTTTAAGGTTTCCAAATCTGAACCAAATAATTTTACCGCGACATCACCGCGTGTCCCTGTAAGCATTTCTGATACCCGCATTTCAATCGGTTGGGTAAATCCGAACGCAATACCGGGTGTTTGCGCCATGATTTTACGAATTTCTTCAATCAATTCTTCTTTAGTCTCCATCCGCCATTCAGATTGAGGTTTTAACACTAAAAAGGTGTCAGTGTCATTTAAACTCATCGGATCTAAGCCTAATTCATCCGTTCCAACTCTGGCAATAACACTTTTTATTTCAGGGATGTGTTTGAGTAGACTTTTTTGAACTTTAGTATCTAGGGCAACGGATTCTTTTAGATTAATGGAGGGTAATTTTTCCAATTGAACAATAATATCGCCTTCATCCATCGTTGGCATAAAGGTACTGCCTATTTGGGTAAAAAGTCCAATGGAAACAAGTAAGAGTAATCCTGAGCCGATGAAAACTTTTTTACCATTATTTAAACTGGCTATCAATAAAGGTTGATAAAGTTTTTGGATTTGTCGAGGTAGCCAAGGTTCTTTATTGGAAACTTTATTGAGTAAATAAGAGGCGAATACAGGAATAATAGAGAGCGACAATAATACCGATGCGCTAAGTGCAAAAATAATGGTTAAAGCCACGGGGGTAAATAGTTTTCCTTCTAATCCTTGTAAAGTAATGAGGGGTAAAAAGACAATAATAATAATAAGTGTTCCTGAGGTAACAGGAATAGCAACTTCTCGGGTTGCTCGATAAATAATATGTAATCGGGGTAAACGGGTACTTTTTTCTTTATCTGATAAATGGTTAATAACATTTTCAACCACCACAACTGAGCCATCAACTAGCATTCCTATGGCAATAGCAAGTCCCCCTAAACTCATTAAGTTTAACGACATATTCATCGTTTTCATTAAAATAAAAGTGATTAAAGTCGCTAAGGGTAATGAAAGGGCTACTGTGATTGCTGCACGTATATTCCCTAAAAAAAGAACAAGTAAAACAATAACTAAGATAATGGCAATGAGCATTGCCTTTGAAATACTGCTGACCGCTTTTTCAACTAAATCTCCTCGGTTATAAAAGGTTTCAATGCGAACATCTTGAGGTAAACTGAGTTCTATTTCTGCTAATTTTTCTTGAATATCAGTAACAATTTGTTGAGCATTTGCCCCTCGTAAACTTAAGACAAGACCTGTAACCGCTTCACCTTTTCCATCTTTACTCACCGCACCATAACGGGTTAACCCCCCTAATTTTACATCGGCGACATCACCGATGGTAACGGGTGTTCCGCCCGTATGTTTAACAATAATATTTTTAACATCATCCAATTTTTTAATTCGTCCCTCAATCCGTACAATTAAGGTTTCTTCACCTTCATTGAGTCGTCCCGCCCCATCATTACGATTATTTGTTTCCAACGCATGTGTCAATTGCTCAATGGTAATATTTCTAGCAATCATACGGGTATTATCGGGATTGACGACAAAACTTTTAACTAGCCCCCCTAAGGCATTAACATCAGCAACTCCTTTTACGGTGCGTAAAATAGGACGAATAACCCAATCTAAAAGTTCACGCCGTTGCATTAAGTCTAGGTCACCGCCTTCAATTGCAAACATAAAAATTTCACCCAATGGCGTGGTCATTGGTGCGATTCCACCGCTGACCCCTTTAGGTAAATCAGACCAAATACTGTTTAAGCGTTCAGCAACTTGTTGCCTTGCCCAGTAAATATCGGTGCCTTCTTCAAAATCAATGGTTATATCCGTTAGGGCGTATTTTGCTAATGAACGTAACATGGTTTGCTTAGGAATCCCTAATAATTCTACCTCAATGGGGGCTGTGATTCGTGATTCAATTTCTTCAGGTGTCATCCCTGATAATTTAACAATCACTTTAACTTGAGTCGGGGATACTTCGGGAAAAGCATCAATAGGAATTTGTTTAAACGCGTAATAGCCTCCGCCAATGAGTAAACATACAAATAATAGAATCAATATTCTTTGAGTTAGCGCGAAACGGATTAAATGAGACATTAATCTTCACTCCCTAAACCTTGCCAATTTGCTTTTAATGCCACAGCACCTCTTAATGCAATTTTCTCTGAGCCAACTAATTCACCCGTAATCACTGAAACTTTACCTTGTTGACCAATAATTTTAACCGCTTTAACTAAAAACCCTGTTTTTGTTTCTACAAAAATATAAGCGATTCCTTCGCTCTGAGCAATCGCTACATTAGGGACTTCAAAAGCAATTCTTTTAACATCATGTTTAATACGAATATTAACGTTCTGACCGACTCTGAGTGCAGATTTTTTATCTTTAATAATAGCCCTAGCAAGTACAGATTGATTTTTAGTATTGACACTCTGTGTTAGCAGCGTGATTTTTGCTTGTACAGAGCTATTATCAATCGTTACTTGATCCCCAATTTTAACTAAACTCGCTTGTTCTTGAGGAATATTAATTTCTAGCCATAGTGCGTCTAAATTTGCAACGCGATATAAAGGGGCAAGCCTATCTAATCGTTGTCCTGTCACCACCATTTTTTCTAAAATAAAGCCTGAAATAGGGGAGTAAATATTAAGTTCACTATGTAAACGTTGTGTTGTTGCTAAGGTCTTAATATCATTATCAGGCATTCCTGTAATGGCTAATAACTGTCTTGCCGCATTCACTTCAATATCTTCACCGTTATAGCGGGTGCGCGTTTCCTGTAAACGTTTATTGGCAATAATTCCCCCTTCTAACAGTTTTTTATCACGCTGAAAACTTGCCCACGCTAATTTTTTTTTACTCATTGCATGAAGATACTTTTGTTGTAAAGCAAGAAGTTCTGGGCTATTTATTTTTGCGAGTAATTGACCTTTTTTAACATAATCACCGACGGTTTTATTTATATGTTTAACTAATCCTGCTTGTGAACTACTCACAATGTATTCTTGATCGGGTGGAATGGCGACTGTTGCAGGGGCATTAAGTAAGGGAATATTTTCAATTTTCTTTAATGCGCCTATTTTAATCCCTAAATTTAAACGTTGTAGCGTAGAAAGATTAATTTGATTTTCATCGGCCATTAGATGTGCGCTAATGAACATCAAGATAAAAAATAATTTTTTCATGGCTGTACGCCTACGACTTGGTTATAAAGGGAAATATTACGTTGAAGCATGACTTGATGTTCTTTTGCATGACGTTTTGCATTATGGCTTTTTGTTTGTATTTTTAATAAATCCAGTAAGTTTATCTCACCTTCTGCAAATCCAAACTGTGCCATTTCTAAATGCGCCTGTGCAATTTTTTCTAATTTCATTGCCAATTCTAGCTCGGTATGATTAACCTCTAATTGATGCTTTATTTCATGTAAATCGCCTTTCAATTTACGATATAAATGTCCACGCTGTGCAATTATTTTGCTTAAACCTATATTGACCGTTGCAATTTGTGGGGCAAGATGTGCTGTACCACCAAAGGGAATTGAAATAGCCATACTTATACTTTCTATATCATTATTAGCACGTGAGCCACGCTCGCTTTTACCTCCCAGGGTAATTACAGGTTGTCCTGAACCTTTTGCTTTAACCCATTCAAGATTAGATTTTTCTCGTTCAATTAGTGTATTTAACGCTTGTAAAACTGGGTGATTATCGACAACTTGAATATTACTTTGAATTTCAGAATAATTAACGGGAAGATCAAAAGTTTGGGTTAAATTATAATAGCGTTCACGCGCGTGCATCATTTCAGCTTCTGCTTGTACCAATTGTGATTGTTTTTCTAAATCATCGCCTTGTGCTAACAATAAGTCAAAACGAGGTAGGTCACCGAGTTCGACACGCCGTTTAATTTTTTCTAAAAGTTGCGCCGAAGTTTTTAAAATAGCGTCGGCTTGTTGGTAGCGTATATCTTCTAAAGCCATATCCCATAAAGCTTCACGAACTAAGGCGGCAACTTGAAGTCTAAGAGCGGCTTGTTGTTTATCTAAAGAGGCATTAGCTTGCGTGGCTAATTTTTGTCCCGCCGTGCGTTGTCCCCAGTTCCAAAGAGGCAGTGTTAATTCAGACTCAATTTCACGCAATCCTGTATTATCAACAACGATGTCATCTTGATAACGAAACGATATTTGAGGAGAGGCACTTAACCACTGATTACCTCGTTGTTGTAAAGCCTTTGCCTCTATTGCAAGTGCTTGAGTTAAAGCGTGGTCTGGGTATTTTTGTAATGTTAAATCAACCAGTTTACTTAAGGTGAGTTGGGGGTTAATTTTGATAGGATCATCATGTTGAACCAATCGTTCTTCGGCAGCAATAGCTAATACACTGATAAATAATAAAACTAAAAAAGAGGAAATACGGCGAATGCCATACATAGTAAAGCTCCAATAAAGGCGAATTTAAGCTGCGTAGGGTGGGCTATGCCTACCCTACATAGGAATGATATTTAAATTTTATTTCAAAAAAAATTAAATAAAAGGGGGCGCTCTAGGAGATTGAGGCTCAAAAATAAGTGATGTTGGTGGGATGTCACGCTGTGGTGAGAAATTAATTTTAAGCGAAAAATTAATTTGACGGGGTATTATAAAATTCGATAGACAAGAAAATAGGTAGTGATTATTAACCGCTATTTTTTTATATTGAATACCGCTACCAATGCTAATAATGGCATGTTGATTATTGTTTAAATGGTAGCTAGATTGAACGATATGGGATTCATTGTTAACAAACAGTGTTTCTATTTCTTGAAAAAAATCGGGACTATGTTTATTGTTGGCATGAGCGTGGACTAAAGGTGCTACGAATTGTAGTAACACTAATAGGGTTAGCAAAGTTTTTTGTAGTCCTGAAATCATTGGAGCGATATTATACTAATCAGTTTAAACTTTCAACTGTTATCATTTTGTTAAATGCCTATATAATTTTAAGGGTTAATCAGTTGATAAGATGTTTAATTGGCGTGAAAAAACTTGTCTTTTCACCCCGTTATTTAATAAAGGAATTAAAATTTATGCAAAATGCTTTAGTCCCTATTTTAGGCTTTGCTGCTGCTAGTGGGACAGGAAAAACCACCCTCTTAACCCAACTCATTCCCTTGTTAAAGCAACGAGGTTTTCGTGTCGGTCTTATTAAACATAGTCATCATCAATTTGAAATTGATAAACCAGGTAAAGATAGTTATCGTTTACGAAAAGCTGGGGCAACGCCTGTCATGTTAGTTTCTTCTCATCGACGGGCGGTTATTAGTGAGTTTGAAAATCCTATTGAGCCTCAATTAAATCAACAGTTAAAATATGTCGAGCAAACAGAATTAGATTTAATTTTAGTTGAAGGTTTTAAAACCGAAGCTTTCCCTAAAATTGAATTACATCGTGAAAGTTTAGCACAACCGTTCCTTTATCCTAATGATGATAATATTATCGCGCTTGCATCAGATACAACACTTCCAATTCCCAATCGACTCGTTGCCTTAGATCTTAACAATCCTGCCATGATTACTTACTTTATTATCCAGAGGTTTTTATCATGAAAGATAGCTGCTTTGTGAATAAAAACTTATTAACCTTAGAAAATGCTTTAGAAAAAATTCAACAGGCTATAAAGCCAATTAAAGGTTATGAAAAACTATCGTTAAAAAATGCGCTAGGACGTGTTTTAGCCAAAGATATTTATTCACCCATTGATATTCCACCAGAGCGTAATTCAGCGATGGATGGTTATGCTTTTATGGCAGATGATATAAAAAATAATCAAGTTTTTAGCTTAACTCAAGTAGGAATTTCATGGGCAGGAAAACCTTTTCAAGAGAAATTAAATAAAGGGGAATGTGTCCGAATTTTTACAGGGGCAGTGATTCCTGAAAATGCAGATAGCGTGATTATGCAAGAACAAGTAACAATCGTGGGAGATAAAATTCAGTTTCCTAATGACTGTTTAGCCTTTGATAATATTCGCCAAGCAGGCGGAGATATTCAACAACAAGGCTGTTTGTTGAAAGCTGGGAAAAAACTAATGGCTGTTGATTTAGGTTTATTAGCTTCCGCTGGCATCCATAGTGTCGAACTTAAACGTAAATTACATTTAGCTTATTTTTCCACAGGTGATGAATTAGTTGGAATAGGACAATCGCTACAATCTGGACAAATCTATGATAGCAACCGTTATTTACTCCATGGATTACTAAATGATGTCAATATTAATGCTATTGATAGGGGCGTACTTGCTGATAATAAGGAACAATTGGAACAAGCATTAAGTTCAGCTGCAAAAACTTATGATGTTATTATTACCACAGGCGGTGCATCTGTCGGTGATGCTGATTACATCAAAGAAATATTAGAGAAACTAGGACAAGTCAATTTCTGGAAAATTGCCATAAAACCTGGGAAACCTATCGCTTTTGGGCATATTGGTGACTGTACTTTTTTTGGACTGCCTGGTAATCCTGTTTCAGTGATTGCGACTTTTGATAAAGTGGTGAAACCTGCCTTACGAAAAATAATGGGCTTAAGCAACGTTTTACCTTTAAGGATTAATGCTATATGTGATTGTGAGCTAAAAAAAAGGGCAGGGCGGGAAGAATATCAACGCGGTATTTTAAGACAACAAAGTGATGGAACATTTATTGTCACTTCTGCGGGAGGACAAGACTCAAATATATTGACGGCGATGAGTCAGGCTAATTGTTATCTAGTATTACCTGCTGAATATACCGAAGTACAACGAGGGGAAGAAATTTGGGTTGAACCTTTTGAGGCTTTTATTTAATAAAATGCTTTGTCATTAACACTTAATTGGGTATGGTAGGTGTTTTTTACTTACACATAAAAGAATATGACTGATTATCCTGAAAAAACCTGTGAAATTGCTAACCTAGTTAAGCATCCTAAATTAGTTGAAGCAACTTTAGCAGGGCGTAAAACCCAACAACGTCGCGATGGGGTTTATGCTTATCCTGATGAAACGTTTGATTTAGAAGGGGTGAGCTTTAAAGTAACCAGTTTAGAACGTCAACGTTTAGGGGATATGACCGATGCCGATGCACAGGCAGAAGGTTATCCTGCTTTAGCAATGTATAAGAATTTAATTTTAAAAATGCACGCAGGGATGACTTGGAACGAAGATGATTTAGTCTGGGTACATACTTTTGAAAGAGCTTAAATGGGCTATTTTATTTGAAGAAGAATGATAGCCTGTTTTTAATTTATTGATTCATAGCATGAAAACATCGCAAACAATAAGTGAAAAATTATTAGGAACCTATATCGACCCTTTTACGGATTTTGGGTTTAAAAAAATATTTGGTAGCGAAGAAAGTAAACCGCTATTAATGAGTTTTTTAAATGATTTATTACCGCTTGATGAACCTATTGTTCATTTAGAGTTTAAAAATATTGAAAAGCTGGGCATGTTAGAAGAAGATAGGAAAGCAATTTTTGATATTTATTGCCATGATAAAAAGGGTAACCAATTTATTGTTGAACTGCAACGTGCTAAACTATCTAATATGTCTTATGACAACCGGCATGAATATGAAATTAGTTTGAAACGTTATCGTGATTTTTTTAATGTTTTGGATGCTGCAAAAAAAGAAGGCATTGAATTAGGTGAAAATAATCAAGCAATTAAAATAGCGCTTAATATGTTAAAAAATAAGGTGGATATTAATTTGATTGTAGAAGTTACTGAGTTGACGAAAACAGAAATTCTTAAATTATAAGAAAAGACGGGCTTTAAATAAATGTAGAAACGCAAAATATTACGTTTCTACGTTTATTTATTATGGGTTATATTTAAGAATTATCACTTTCATTCGCTAAATCGACAACTGATTGTAATGTGCGGGTAAATTGCTGTGCATCATCTGTACGAATACTGACATGAGCCACTTTACGACCTTTTCTAGGGCTTTTGTCATAAAGATGCAGATGCGTGTTTTCAATAGCTAATAATTGTTTTGAATCAGAAATATCACCAATAAAATTAACCATGCCTGTAAACCCACGGGTTGCGGTTGAACCTAAAGGTAAATCCAAAATAGCCCGAAGATGATTTTCAAATTGGCTGGTTTCAGCACCCTCAATCGTCCAATGACCTGAATTATGTACGCGGGGTGCAAATTCATTAGCCAATAATTCACCTTCAACGTCAAATAGTTCTAAAGCAATTAAACCAATATAATCTAATTTCTTGAGTAAATAACTAACATAATCTTGTGCTTGTTGTTGTAAGGGATCATCGCTACAACAAGTCGAAACCCGCAAAATTCCTTGTGAATGTTGATTTTCTGAAAGCGGATAATAAACAATTTCACCTTGTGGGCTACGAGCGGCAAGGATAGATACTTCACGTTGAAAATTAACAAACCCTTCAACAATAGAAGGGACACCTTGTACGGATTCCCAAGCATTACTTAAATCATTTTCTGTTTTTAAAACCACTTGTCCTTTACCGTCATAACCCATACGGCGACTTTTTAAAATCGCAGGATAACCAATGGTTGGCATGGCTTGTTGTAAATCTTCTAAACTAGCAATATTTGCAAAAGGTGCGGTAGGAATATTAAGTTGATGAAAGAAATTCTTTTCAACCAGTCTATCTTGAGCGACGGCTAAAGCATTGGCACAGGGATAAACTTGCGTATGTTGACTTAAAAAACTAGCGACATCGGCAGGTACATTTTCAAATTCATAAGTCACTACATCGGCTTTTTCTGCTAATTCGGTTAATAAAGCCTTATCATTATAATCCCCTTGTAAATGTTCACCTAACCCCACAGCCCCTGCATCACTACTAGGATCTAAAATAATAAATTCCAGCCCTAAAGGATAGCCTGACAACGCCAACATCCGTGCTAATTGTCCGCCTCCCAAAATACCTATCTTCATAGTGCCACCTTGCGAGGGTCGGGATTCGCTGTAACCGTTTCTGTTTGCTGTTGTCGATAATCATTTAGTGCTTGTTGATAACAGCTATGCTTATTGCTAACAATAGCAGCAGCGAGTAAAGCGGCATTAATCGCGCCCGCTTTACCAATGGCTAATGTACCTACGGGAATCCCTGCGGGCATTTGTACCATGGATAATAATGAATCCATCCCATTAAGGGCTTTTGATTGTACAGGGACACCTAACACGGGAACTACCGTTTTTGCAGCGGTCATTCCTGGTAAATGAGCCGCTCCGCCTGCCCCTGCGATAATAACTTCTAAACCTTTTTCTTGCGCGGTTTCTGCGTAATGAAATAATTTATCAGGGGTACGATGCGCTGAAACCACTTCAACTTCATGGGGAATAGCAAGCTGTTCTAAGACTTGTACCCCATGCTGCATAGTTTCCCAGTCAGAGCTTGAACCCATAATAATACCGATTAATGCTGTCATATAAATTCTCCTGTTAGCAACCTCTATATTAATAGCAGACTATTATAGAGTTACCAACTGTTCTTTAATTTCTATCTATAATATAGGTATAATGGTTTAAAAGTATATAGCTTAAAGGTGTTGAAAACTAGATTTTCATATAAATGTTCCTTGTTTTTTACTTTTCAACCGTAGGTTCTACGGGGATAGCTTATTGTCTTTCAAGCTCTGGCTTAGTT
>DAOUTG010000058.1 GCA_030626845.1 Methylococcaceae bacterium | reverse complement strand
TACCGAAGAAGATATGGATTTATCTGAATTGGGTACTGATGAGGAGGCAAGCACTACAGATGATTTTGATTTGTCTACTTTTGGTGAAGAGGATTCAGAAAATAATTCAGATACCGAAGAAGAGATTAATTTATCTGAATTGGGTACTGATGAGGAGGCAAGCACCACAGATGATTTTGATTTGTCTACTTTTGGTGAAGAGGAAGAGATTAACTTGTCTGGATTTGAAATAGCTGATGATAATGAAAATACTGAACCATTAGGGCTCAATAATGCAATATCATTAGAAGAAGAGACTGATAGTTTAATGGAAAGTGATGATTTTGAGAGTCTGTCTGAAATGAGTGTCGAAGAAACAAAAATAGACTTAGCTCGTGCCTATATTGATATGGGAGATTTAAACGCGGCGAAAGAAATTATTGAAGAAGTTCTAGCAGAAGGAACGGATGAACAAAAAACAATGGCTCAGGAATTAATGAGTCGATTATAGCTGTCATAAGCTTAATCTCATTAAATTAATGGCATCCAAAACATATTTTAGGTGCTATTTTACTTATACTCGTTCTATTTTTCTTACATCACAGAGGTATTTTCTTTGATCTCTGATTTTTGCTGCGACCAATAAGTACCTGCAAGAATAAAGCCCATAAAAAGAATATAAATAATTGAAATAGTGTATCTCACTTTTTTACTAGTTTTATAAAAACTCATTATGATTTTTCCTGAAAAATTATTTTGTAACCGCTTTATTTTTTAACGCATGACTTGCCAATGTTTTACCTAAATCCCAAATTGAACCTGGTACTTGATGGGTATCTGCAATCGTTTTATCAAAGGCTGAAATAATATGTTCACTGTCTTTATGGCTTAAGTTCAAAGGAGGCAATAATTTGACTACGTTCATACCATGCCCTGCTACTTGGGTTAAAATTTTATGATCTTTAAATAATGGAATCGTAATCATTTGACAAAATAAACCCTTATTTGCCATTTCCAACATAGTCCAGGCAGCTTTCAATGATAGACTTTTTGGTGATTGAAACTCAACGGCAATCATTAAACCTTTCCCACGTGCTTCTTGTAAAAATTGGTACTTTTCTGACATTAAATTAATACCTTTAATAATTTCTCTGCCAATTTTTGCACTATTTTCAACTAAATTTTCATCTTCCATCACTTGCAACGTTGCAATTCCTGCCGCCATTGCCATATTATTCTTACCAAAAGTTGAGCCATGAACAATCGCTCTATCCATACGATTAAAAACGGTATCCATAATTTTAGTACTCATGGCGACAGCACCTACAGGAATAAAACCACCTGAGAGGGCTTTTGCCATTAATAGCATGTCAGGCTTTACATTCCAATGCTCTATTGCCCAAAACTTACCTGTTCTTCCAAGTCCTGTTTGAATTTCATCAGCAACAAATAATGTCCCATATTTTTTACACAGGCGTTCAACTTCGGGGAGATAATTATCATCAGGGACATTAACGCCTTTTCCTTGTATCGGTTCAACAAAAAAAGCGGCAACATCTTTGCTGCTTAATGCTTTTTCTAAAGCCGCTAAATCATTAAAAGGAACGGCATCACAATGGGGTAATAATGCACCAAAACCCTCACGGAATATTTCTTCACCATTTAAGGCTAATGCACCTGATGTCAATCCGTGAAAACTATGTTCACAATGAATAATCCGTTCACGTTTAGTCGTATAACGGGCAAATTTAATCGCAGCTTCTACCGCCTCTGTGCCTGAATTACAAAAAAACATTTTGTCTAAATTATCAGGCGTGGTTGCTAGAATTTTTTTTGCTAATAAACCACTTAATAAAGACACATCCATTTGTACTAAATTGGGTAATTCTAATGTTAAGGTTTCTTGTAAGGCTTTAATCACTGTAGGATGATTTCTACCAATAGCAAATACCCCAAAACCACTAAGTAAATCTAAATATTCATCCCCTTGGTCATCATATAAGTATTGCCCGACAGCTTTAGTATAATTACGATCATAGCCAATGGTTTTTAATACTCTAACCATTTGATTATTAAGGTACTGTTCATGTAGATTAAATTTATCATCAGCATGTTGTGAAAATAGCTCGGCTATACTAAAAGTCATTTTTTATCTCGTATTTAAACAGTTTTACCGCTGAATGCGGGTAATACAATAAGGGTGCAAATTAAGGTAAAGAATATCCCCAATGCGAGTAATAGTCCCATGCTTGATGTGCCTACATGAGGGGTAAAGGCTAGACTTGAAAAGCTACACATCGTTGTTAATGAGCTAAAGAATACCCCTCGTGCGGTACTGGTTTGTAATAGATTTTCATTCACATCAAAATTGGAGTGTAAACGGTGCATTATATGAATACCGCTATCTACGCCCATTCCCATTAATAAGGGAAGGGCGATAATATTAGCAAAATTAAAAGGATTATTTAAGATGACGTTACTTGCACCTGTTAAAAGAGTGGCTAATAATAAGGGGAAAATAACTAATAGCGTGTTTTTTATATTCCTCAAAATCAGTAATAATAATAAAACAATAGCAATTAATGCCCCTGAAAAAGCTTCAATAAACGCTTTAACGATTGCGTCTCCAGAGGCTTGATCGGCAACGGATAATCCTGTAACGCCTGGGGTTATAGCTTGTACGTCTTTAACAAAGCTTAATTGATTCTCAAGCACATTTTGATTATCAGCAGGCATAATGAGAATACGATATAAACCTTCATTACTTATCCAATGCTGGGTTAAATAACGAGGCAAATCAGCTAGCGTATATTCTGTTGCCATTAAGCTGGTTCGTAATCGTTCCATAGTATAGGGTAGCAACCCTAAAATATTTTCTTCTAAAGCAGGATAAGTTTCTACTGGGTTATTATCTGCTTGCACTATAAAAGTTTGCAAATTAGTTTGTAATTTCTGCAAGGAAAGGGCGACAAGATGTTGGGGTTGTTGCTGTAATATTTGTTTTATTTGGGATGAAAAATCAACTAATGCTTGTCTCGTATCAATTTCTTCATGAACTTGATTAAACTGATTTAATTGTGAGCCTAAAATTAAATCTAACTCTTCAATAATAGCCAATTTTTCATCTTGGTTTTTTGCCACTAAATCAGTCAAAAAAATCGTATTATCAACGACAGGTAACGCATTTAAATTTTGGGCCATTTGTTGAGCTTGTTTCAAATTATCGCTTAAAGCGGATAAAGCATAGGGAGAATCTGTTTTTGATCGCAATAATTCTTTTATCGTTGAAACTGATTCACTACGAGGATCGCGTAAGTTAATTGAATTTGAGTCAAAGGTTAGTTGGGTTAAAACAATAACTGAAACTATAGTAAATAGTATGGCTGAAATTTTAATGGGTTTGGAAAAATGGAAGGGGAAGTTTACCAGCCATAGGGGAGTCCTTCCCGAAGCGGGTAAAGGTTTAACCGTTTTTAGTGAAAAAAGTGTTAATAAAGCAGGAAGAATGGTTAAAGAAATAAATAAACCAATGAACATTCCCGCCCCTGAAATCAAACCCAGCTCAGAGACACCTGAATAATCGGTTGGAATAAAGGCTAAAAAACCTAATGAGGTGGTTAAAGCACATAAAAAAATGGAAAAGCCAACGCTATGAATACTTTCACAAATGGCTTCATTATTTTCCATCCCTGAAGCACGACATTCCCGATAACGAAGACAAAGATGAATCGCATAATCCACGCCTAAGCCAATATAAAGCACGGCAAAAGCAATAGAAATTAGATTTAAATGTCCAATAGCAATCGTTGCAAAACCTGCAGTTAATATTAACCCAAAAATAAGGGCAAGAAAAGTGGCCAATAATAATTTAACTGAACGTAAACCAAACCATAATGAGCTGCAAACTAGAATTAAAGAAACAATACCCGCAATAGCAGAGCCTTCTGTGACACTTTCAAGCTCTTCATGTTCTAGTGCAATTTCACCTGTGATACGAATATTTAATGTGGGTATTTGTAACATTAAGTCTTTAATGGTTAATCGAGCAGCAGTCAAAGCTAATTCTGCTGGCAAAATTTCTTTAAAGTTCATTTTTGGTCGAGCAATAACAATAGTCCGACGACTTTCAGTATTTAGTTTGTTAGAGGCTAATAGTTCTTGCCAAGAGAGGTGATAAATTTGCTGTCGAATTTGAGCATCAAATGAATGATTAAGTGCATTTAATAAAGGCTCTAAATCCATTGGGAGGCTATTTTTTTGATTAAGTGCCTCATTAATAATACTAAATAAACCTTGGAGATGAAAATTTTGGGATAAATGTCCAATAAAAGGTTGAGCATCACTCAATTTTGCAGCTAATACTTCAAGTTCATCCACTTCAAGATAAAGGAGTGCTTGCTGCTTGAAAAAATCATTTTCGGTAGGGATGTAAACGGAATTAAAATGTTGTTTTTGTGCAGCTAAAGCATTGGCTAATTTAATCGCAGCTTGTGAGGTTTCCTCAGGCGTTTGTGCTTCAACCACTAAAATAATCGACCCTGCATCATGAGGGAAAGCCGCCTCTATTCGTTTACGGTTCTTTTGAAAAGGAAGATCAGGAGACAACATTTCTGCGGTATTGGTATTAACCCCTAAATTATTAAAGGTGTAATAAAAACTTGATCCACAAATAATTAGGGTGAAAACAAGTAAAGTCCAAGGGTAACGTAGAACATTATAACCCCACCAACCTAAAAATTTATCTAACGAAGAAATAGAGGAATCACTCATGCAATTGTATTTAAATCAAAACCGACTATTGTATCAAGATGTTTTGCCACTGCCTTTAATTTGTTTTTAGCGGTACTAAAATTTAACCCTAGTTTGATTAGGCTAGGCAGTTGCTGAGGGTGGATTAATAAATAGGTTAAGAGTTTACTTAAAACAATTTCTCCTTCAGTGTTTAAAGCATAGTTAATTGCTGAAGGTAAATCTAAACTAACAGGGTCAACAATAGCGCGAATAACCAAACTTTTTATGGAAAATTCTTGCGCGGTTTCTATAATTGCAGCACTTTCCATATCAACAGCGATGGCCTGAGTTTGTTGATGCAACCTTCTTTTATCTTCACTGGTTGCAATGGGGGTTAAGCTTTCAACAAGGATGACTGAGCGATGAATAATTGGTAAATTTTTTTTTATATGCGTTAACCACTTTTCAGTGATTTTAAGTATTTTTCCATTTGCAGTGATGACTTTTTCGGGAAAAAGTAGATCACCTGCTTTTAAGTCTAATCCTAAAGCACCTGCACAGCCCCAACTGATTAGAGCGGTTGCGCCTTTTTCAATGAGTATTTTAGCAGATTTCACTGCATTATCGCGTCCTGCACCTGAATAAATAACGATAATATTTTCGCTAATATATCCGCACTCACCCTTTCTAATTTTTTTTGGTGTTAGTGTGCTAAGTTCTTCTGCAAGGGCAACAATTATTCCTATCATTGTTTTTTTATTTAATTTCGTTACGATAGCGAGCTAAAGCCCAGAGAGGGAAAAATTTATCATAGCCATGATATTTTAAATAAAAAACTTTGGGAAATCCTGGCGCAGTAAAACAAGGGTCATCCCAAAGACCATCGGCTTGTTGTTTACGCAATAAAAATATAATCCCATTTTTAACTTCTGGACTTTTAATATCTCCTGCTGCCATTAGGGCTAATAATGCCCACGCTGTTTGAAAAGCGGTGCTAACATGATAACGACCATCATATTTTCCCTCAACCTCATAACTTTGGTTATCCTCTCCCCAACCACCATCTTCACGCTGTACAGACTTTAACCAAGTAACCGCTTTTGTATACAAAGGATCATCTTTAGCAATTGACGTGTGTTCTAGTCCCCATAAAACAGACCATGTGCCATAAATATAATTAGTCCCCCAACGTCCAAACCAAGAGCCATTTTCCTCTTGCTCACTACGGATATAGTCTAAGCTACGTTCTAAAGCAGGCAAGTATTCGTCATGCTCTTGAGCAACTCGTGCCATTAACATCGCACAACGCGCGCTAACATCAGCTGTTGGCGGGTCTAATAATGCACCATGATCGGCAAAAGGAATTTCATTGAGGTAATAATTGGTGTTATCGACATCAAAAGCACCATAACCTCCGTTTTCAGATTGCATTCCTACAATCCATTTTGTCGCTCGATGAATAGGTTCGTTATAAGCTTTAATATCTAGCTCTGCCATTGCAAAGGCAACTAACGCGGTATCATCGACATCTGGATAATAAGAATTTTCAAATTGAAATGCCCACCCGCCCCCTTCAACATTAGGACGCGCAATTCGCCAATCACCAGGTTCATCTGAAAGCTGCTTAGTTTTTAGCCACGCATAAGCTTGAGTTAGGCTATCTTTATTGCCCTCTTTATCCGCCTCTTGTAACGCAAGAGCTGCTAAACCTGTATCCCAAACAGGCGATAAACAAGGTTGACAATAAGCATAATCTTCTTTAATAACTAATAACTTATCAATGGCTTTTTTTGCCGTTATCATTAAAGGATCATCTTTAGGGGTATCTAATAGCAATAATGCTTGATAGGCTGCAACCATTGCAGGGAAGATTCCGCCCAAACCATCTTCACCATTCAAACGCTCAATAATCCATTGTTTAGCACTTTTAATGGCTTTTTCGTGCATTTTTTTAGGAATTAATGGACGCGTTTTTAAGCCTAATTTATCCAAAGCTAAAAAACATTTATTTAAAAGCGTTCTATCAGGAAAATAGTGTTTTTCCTTATTTGGGTGAACAACAAATAATTCTAATACATCAATATTAAGTGGGTTTTTAGCTTTTGCCTTTAAGGTATAAGTAATAAAAAAAGGCACCATAACCACACGTGACCAGTATGAAACCTTATCCAAATGAAATGGAAACCATTTTGGAAATAGCATAATCTCAACAGGAATGTAAGGGACACCTCGCCATGGAAGTTGTTCAAATGTTGCAAGGGCTAAACGGGTAAATACATTAGCTTTTGCAGCCCCCCCTTGGCTTAAAATATACTCACGCAATTTTTTCATTGCCGTTGAATTAATATTATCACCTGCCATTTTTAAAGCATAATAAACTTTAACACTGGTACTTAGGTTCCCCTCCCCTCCTGGGTACAAAGGATAGAAACCTTCTTCTGTTTGCCCGTTTCTTAAATAAACGGCAATTTTTTCTTGTAAAATTTCGTTGATTTCACCTAAATAATGCATCATCATGATGTATTCAGCTGTAATACTACAGTCGGCTTCTAACTCAAAGTTCCAAAAACCTGTTTTATCTTGAAGGCTTAATAATGACTCTTGCGCTTTTTTAATCGCTTTATCAAGGTTAAGAGATTTTGATTTAATGGGGGTTGATGAGTGTTGAGCATCGCTCGTATTCATCTGCATTGCAGTTTCTGTGAACATGATGAATCCTCTTAAGTTAAGGCATTTTAAGTTTTAGAAAGGGGTTGATAATGCCAATTCGGTGTTTTAAGCTCAGAGCTTACCCAATTAAACACTAACGAGAGTAAAAAATTACTGCGAGCGGTTAATTTGGTAATTAAAATAGTGGCTTTAACACTACGACGGCTAATTTTAACTTGGCTAGACTCATTAAAATTTAGATTTTGTTTGATTTTCTTTAAGGTAAGCAATGCCATACCTAATGCCCATAAACAGAAATTACGAATCCCTGTTTCGTGGGTGGGCAACAATTGTGTATAACGTAGCGCGTCGGCTAAATGATTTTCTGCAATACTAATTAAGTGTTCTAGTCCTAGACGAAATTTTGTATCATCTGTTTCAGTATTAAGATCGCTTAAATTAAATCCTGTTTCAGTAAAAATATCTTGGGGCAACCAGCAAACACCGCGTTTAGCATCATCCCAAATATCTTTTAAAATGTTGGTCATTTGTAAGCCCTGCCCAAAAGAAACCGACAGTTTTAATAATTCTTTTTCATGTCGATTAATCTCAGGAGAATAATAACAAAAAAGTTTGGCTAACATCTCACCGACACAGCCTGCAACGTAATAACAATAATCATCCATATCCGCCATTGTTTTTACGCCTGCACCTAAATCAAGGGCTTGAAAAACAGGCATTCCTTTTGCCATTATTTCGACACATTTTGCGAGTGCATCAACTTGAGGTTGCTCAAAACTTTGCGTAATAGTAATAACTCTAGCAGTTAAGTAAATTAAGCTGTGTTCTGCGGGTAAAGTTTGTGTTGATAATAAAGGGCTAAGTTGCGATGCAAAATCGGCTGCACCTTCGCCTGTTTTTACCACCTTTATAAACGCGCTACAAAAAAACTCTTTTTGTTTCGTAGAAAGTGATACTTCATCTTCTATGGTATCGACAATTCTACAAAGTAAATAAGCATTCGCCACTGCGGGATAAAGTTCAGGAGGTAATTGAGGGATTGTTAACGCAAACGTTCTGGAAACACCTTCAAGTAAAATAGCCTGTAGATCATTGTCACTTAAACTAAGTAATGATTCTGGATGATTAATAGAGATTGGGGGAGCGGTCATAGTCTGCGCTTTACTGTGCAAAAAGGTTCTTAATGGTATAACGGAACACTAAAATTTCAAACAACAAGGGTTAAGTTAAGATAATCATAGACTGTTTGTTGGTATTTTGCAAAGCATTGTTGTTTTATTGCAAAAGAGATCACAAATATCTACTTTATAATAAAATAATAAGGCTAATTTTTACTGATTTGACCAATAATATTTATCGGTGGCTTTGTTTCTTTGTTATTTTCAAAGTGAATAAATTAAAAATATTTCATTATTTAAGGGTTATTTTTACGTTTAGGACTCCTGTACATGATAAAAAATATTGTAAAATAAATCACTTATAAATCAATGAAATACTGAAATCCAAAAACATGTTTTTGGACTCCATTTTATATTTTTGTCATGTACATAAAATTTAGGACTTAGGATTCAATCATTTTTAAAATAAAGTTACTTAATTGTTTGTAAGTATGGATAATTTAAAAGAAATGACTCTATCTTAATAGTTAAAATTAAATCTTAATACTGGAGTCTAATCTAAAAATAGCGTATTCTGGAAGGTTTTATAAGTCTCTGTACCGTTAAGTTAAGTATTTTCATCTAACATATTTTAAATGGATTCAGGGCAAACATTACACTATTGTTGTTATTTCACAACAGACTGTGAGTAGTTAATCGTTTTGTATTTTTGGAGGATAAATTTGTGAGTATTCCTTTACGTCAGCAGTTGACCGTAGGTCGTTATTTAATTGAACAAAAATTAAAAAGGGTCAAGCGTTACCCTTTAGTTTTAATGTTAGAGCCTTTATTTCGCTGTAATTTAGCCTGTGCTGGCTGTGGTAAAATTGATTATCCTGACGATATTTTAAATAAGCGTTTGTCAGTGGATGAATGTATGACCGCCGTTGATGAATGCGGTGCGCCTATGGTTTCTATTCCAGGGGGTGAACCCCTTATTCATAAGGAAATGCCACAAATTGTTGAAGGGATTATTGCTCGAAAGAAATTTGTTTACTTGTGTACAAATGCATTACTATTAAAAAAACGTATTGATGATTACACTCCATCGCCTTATTTAACTTTCTCAATTCATTTAGATGGTAATCAAGAACGTCATGATGTTTCAGTTTGCCAAGAAGGGGTTTTTGATATAGCAGAAGAGGCGATTAAATTGGCCTTAGCTAAAGGCTTTAGAGTAACGATTAATTGTACTTTATTTCAAGGTGAAAATGCACAAGAAGTTGCTGACTTTTTGGATTATGCAATGGAATTAGGCGTAGAAGGGGTTACGATTGCCCCAGGTTTTAGTTATGATAAAGCGCCTAATCAAGATGTTTTTATTAAGGGGTTGGATGTTAAAGAACTTTTTCGTGGAATTTTTAAAATTGGTAAAAATCGGAATTGGAAACTAAATCATTCATCTTTATATCTTGATTTTTTAGCGGGTAATCAAAGTTATAATTGTACACCTTGGGGTAATCCAACGCGTAATGTCTTTGGTTGGCAAAAGCCTTGTTATTTACTTGATGATGAGGGTTATGCTGCAAGTTTTCAGGAATTACTAGAAACAACACCATGGGAAAAATATGGAAACGTTAATAATCCCAAATGTGTTAACTGTATGGCACATTGTGGTTATGAGGCGACGGCCGTAGAAGATATGTTAGCGCATCCACTCAAAGCAATGTTAACTTCATTTTTAGGTCCCAAAACAGAAGGGTCAATGGTTGAAGTTAAAATACCAGAAAAACAAAAAACGGATTCTTTGGAAAATATAACCATTAAAACAGAATAACAAATACTTAGAAATGAAACTAACACTTACTTGCGTAAAGGTATAGCCCACCTTGCGCAAGTGATAATGTAATTATTATTTTGTCTTCTAGCTTTATTGTAATCATTGAATTGTTAGAATAAATTTATTAAGCATTGCGCTTTTAAAAATTTATTCACTTAATTTAAAGTTTTATCTATAATAATAACGTCGGTTGTACTTGAGGTAATAAAAGTGAATTTACAAGTAATTAACACTAGGTTTTTGAGGTTATTTTAATGTCAGTTATGATTGAGAAAAAATATTTTTTTATACTAATTATCTTTTTGCTAGCGCTGGGTTCAATCAATGTTCAAGCAAAACAGCAAACAGCAAAACAAGTTGTTGAGGTGTTTCAAAGTAAATTATTAAAGGTGATGCAGCGAGGCAAAACATTAGGTTTTCAAGGACGTTATAAAAAATTAGAAAAGGCAATTAATACCAGTCATGATTTAACTAAAATAACCCGTGTTGTGATTGGTCGAGAGTGGGTGAAATTAAGCGAAGAACAACAGCAGAAATTAGTGGTTGTATTTACTCAGTTAAGCATTGCAGCTTATGCGGATAATTTTAAAGAATTTTCAGGTGAATCCTTTAAATTTGATTCAGAGGAAGAAACAACACGAGGCGGGATGATTGTTCATACTTACCTACAAATACCTGATAATAAAACCGTTAAATTTGACTACATGCTAAAGAAAAAAGGAGGGAACTGGCGTATTATTAATATAATTGCTAATGGTGTTAGTGATTTAGCATTAAAACGTTCGGAGTTCACCAGTATTTTGAAAAAAGATGGTTTTGACGCTTTAATTATAAAAATAAATGAAAAAATCGAAACTTACGCAAAATAATAGTTTTTAGGTTTATAACAATGGTTTATCAAAATAAAATATTAAAAACATGTTCCGCTTCTTTTTACTTTAGCATATTGTTACTGGCAGGTTGTGCTAGCACTAATGGCAGTATAGTGAGTACAGACGACCCTTATGAAGAAGTGAATCGTAGTGTCTTTTACTTTAATGAAGGTCTTGATGATTATGTGGGTGAACCTGTTTCATCTGCCTATGATTTTATTACGCCAAATTTTGTACAAATAGGGGTTGGTAACTTTTTTAATAATTTAAAAGATATTAATGTTATTTTAAATGATTTGATGCAAGGAAAATTGCTTCAAGCAGGGGAAGATACAGGGCGGTTTTTATTAAATACCTCAGCAGGTTTAGGGGGTATTCTTGATATTGCAACCCATGTTGGCTTAGAAAAACATGATGAGGATTTTGCTCAAACATTAGGCGTTTGGGGTGTACCTAAAGGACCTTATTTAGTTCTACCTATTGTAGGTCCTGCAACTAGCCGAGGCATTCCTGGAATGGTTTTTGATGCCGCGGCAAATCCTGCGACTTATATTCCTATTCCTATTCGTTCTTTGGAAATGCTAAATATGAGAGCGAATGCAAAAGGGACATTAAAAGTTATTGATGAGGGGGCTTTAGATCCTTATTTATTTACCCGAGAATCTTTTTTACAGTCTCGTGAGCATTTAGTGACTGATGGACAGTCTGAATTGGAAGATGATTTAGATATTGATGCGCTTGATGTAGATAATGAAAATAACACAGACTTAAAACAAGCTTCGGACGCTTTAAATACAACAGGGAGTTCTCTTGAGAAAACAGGAAGTAGCTTTGATGAAACATCAAAGAAAATAGACCAATTAAATACCAGAAAACTTAAAAATCTAAGACGTTAATTCAAAAAAATACAAAAATACCTAAATCATCGGCGTTTTTAAAAGCTTCGATGATTTTCATCAATAGACCCGTCCTGTTTTTGTTCTTCTGTTACTAATAGAATTTGCTTTTCTGTTTGCTCTGTCCAAACAAAATCCTTTTCCAAGTTTTCGCGCTGATATTGCCATAGAAAATAGATAGTATTGGAAAATAAAAGAAAGAAAAAAAATGTTTTCATAAATATTTCTGTGTCACAATAGCTAAACCTTTTAAAACCAAATCAGGCTCAATGATTGCAGGAAGCGATAAATTATTAGCGATAATCTGAGCGTCCCCCCCTGTTAATATTAGCATAGCTTTTAAGGTTTTCTGATTTATAGCTTGTTCAATTAACCCTGTTGCAGCATAGAGTGTTCCACTAAAAATAGCTTTATCAGTTTGAGTTGCAAGATTTAAATAATAGTTTTTTTCAGAAAAATCTAACATGGCTGTATGCGTAGATAAAGCGGTTTTCATAAGCCATAATCCAGCCGAAATTAAGCCACCTTGATGCTGTCCTTGGGCATTAATAAAATCCACAGTAATTGCCGTACCACAATCAATAACCCATACCGCTTGTCGATAGTGATTGTAACTTGCAATTAAAGCTAACCAACGGTCAACACCTAATTTTTCAGGCTGTAAATAACTATTTTTTACACCAAACTCCTCAGTTGAACTTTTTGCAATAATAATTTTTACATCTTTCCATAATCTTTGCGCTAGATTAATTACTTCTAATTTAATTTTTTCAGAACTGACCGAAGAAATAGCCAATATTTTAGGTGAAACTAATGGCTGCCAATCCTTAGCTAAGTGTTGATTAAAATTCATGGATTGATGATACAAAGCCATACTTTGACTCATTTTACGATCCGCTTCTAGACTCCATTTTAAACGAGTATTACCAATATCAACTAATAAATTCATTTATTATTTCCGAAAACTAACTTCACCTGAGGCAAAAGTTTTAATTGTATTGGTTAACTTTTCTTTCAATAGCAGCATTCCATTATGATCTATGCCAGCAACCACACCGTCAAATTGTTGTTGTCCTCTATAAATAGAAACCTTGCGCCCTTGCATACAATCATATTCTCGCCATTCTGATAAATAATGTTGCAAAGTTTGGTTTTCAAATTCAGCGAGTACAGGGAGTAAATGATTTAATAATAAAGAAGATAAAGCGTTACGGGAATAATTATTTTTAGGGGTGATTTTATCTAAATCTATCCAAGGTTGCGTAATCGTTGCGGTTGTTTTTTCGGATAAATAAAGATTAAGTCCCACGCCAATAATTGCAGTGCATTCACCGCTTGATTCCCCTGAGATTTCAATCAAAATACCGCCTAGTTTTTTATCTTGCCAATAAATATCATTAGGCCATTTTAAACCCATATTACTAATCCCTAACTCGGTTAAAGCACGGACAACGGCAACGCCGATAGCAAGACTTAACCCCGAAAGACTTGCAAAGCCATTTTCAAAGACCCAAGATAAAGAAAGATAAATATTACTTCCAAAAGGTGAAACCCATTCTCGTCCTTGGCGACCTCGCCCGTTAGTTTGTGATTCTGCAAAACAAGCATAACCTGATTCGTTTTTTATTTTCATCGCTTCAAGTAAATAATTATTCGTTGAAGTGATTTGAGAATGAATTTCTAAGGCTGATAATAACAATTCAACCTCAGGTTTAAGTTCCTTTTTAATTTGAGCTGCAGATAATAATTCCAGTCTTCGTTTCAGTCGATAACCTTTACCACTGACAGCGATAATTTCTAGCCCTAGTTCTGAAAAACTATGTAAATACTTCCAAATTGCGCTACGACTCAAACCTAAACCTGCGGATAATTCAGAACTTGAATGAAAACGCTCTTCTGCAAGGCGTGTTAAAATTTTAGTGTGGTTGTTGGTAAAAGTCACATTATTGGTCGTATTATTATAAATAAGGTCTTTGTACATGACAAAAATATTTCTAAAAAATAAATCACTTATAAATCAATAGAATGCTGGAGTCTAAAACATGTTTTGGACTCCAGTCTATATTTTTAGCTCTTTAGGACTGGAAGTGCAACATAAAGTAGGGATAGTCAATCTGCTTTAGATTTTAAATGAAAGGGAAGTTGTTATAGTATTTGAAGTACCAACAAGCAAATACAAAGTAACTAATCACTTTTCAGAAAATAGAGTGTGCGGCAAAAGTAGTCGTAATGCAAGAACACGGTGAAAAAACTCAGTTAAGCCAAGAATATAACCTATCCAGATCGACGTTTTATGGACTGGGAATGACTTTTGAAGAATTACTAAGGCAATATTGAAAGGGCTGAAAATTAAGACCAAAATAAAATTTTTATCTCTAAAATTTAAAGCACAATAAAAAAACATTGAAATTAAGCTGAAAATGCTAAAATAAAAGTATTTTTATTATTGGTTCATAGACAAAATTACTTACTAGATGACTAAATTTATATTTATTACAGGCGGGGTGGTTTCCTCATTAGGCAAAGGTATTGCAGCCTCTTCATTAGCGGCAATTCTTGAAGAGCGGGGACTTAAGGTCACAATGACAAAATTAGACCCCTATATTAATGTTGATCCAGGAACAATGAGTCCTTTTCAGCATGGGGAGGTTTTTGTCACTGAAGATGGGGCTGAAACAGATCTAGATTTAGGGCATTATGAGCGGTTTTTGAAAACCACAATGTCCAAAAAGAATAATTTTACGACAGGACAGGTCTATGAATCGGTGTTACGTAAAGAACGTAAGGGCGAATATTTAGGGGCAACAGTACAAGTTATTCCCCATATCACCGATGAAATAAAACGCCGTATTTATGCCAGTGCAGAAGGGACGGATGTGGCTTTAATTGAAGTAGGCGGAACAGTGGGTGATATTGAATCATTGCCTTTCTTAGAAGCCATTCGCCAAATTCGTGTTGAACAAGGTGCTGATAAAGCTTTATTTATTCATCTAACTTTGGTCCCTTATATTGCCTCGGCTGGAGAAATAAAAACCAAACCCACACAGCATTCGGTTAAAGAATTAAGAACAATTGGCATTCAACCTGATATATTAATTTGTCGTTCAGCTCATGTTATTCCTACCAGTGAACGTCGTAAAATAGCTCTTTTTACCAATGTTGCAGAAAATGCAGTGATTTCTGCGATTGATGCTGATACGATTTATCGTATTCCTTTATTACTCAATGAACAAAATTTAGATGAAATCGTGGTCGACAAATTACGCCTTGATGTCCCTCCTGCGGATTTATCAGAATGGAAAACAGTGGTTGAAGCGGTAACCCATCCTCATAATGAGGTCACCATTGCCATTGTTGGAAAATATGTTGAACATATGGATGCTTATAAATCATTAGATGAAGCCTTAATTCATGCAGGCATTCAAACGCGTAATAAAGTTAAAATTAGATATATTGATTCTGAAACCATTGAGGAAGAAGGTTTAGGTCAATTACAAAATTTGGATGCGATTTTAGTTCCTGGCGGATTTGGCGAGCGTGGTGTTGAGGGTAAAATTGCAACAGCACGCTTTGCAAGAGAACATAAAATCCCTTATTTAGGAATTTGCTTGGGAATGCAAGTCGCGGTAATAGAATTTGCGCGTAATGTTGTCGGCTTAGAAGGAACACATAGTACCGAGTTTTTACAAAACACCCCCCACCCTGTGATTGGTTTAATTACTGAATGGATGAATGAGTGTGGTACAGTGGAAACACGAGCTGAGAATTCAGACTTAGGCGGAACAATGCGCTTAGGGAGTCAAAAATGTCGCCTGCTTTCTGATTCACTGGTTTCAAAACTCTATCAAAAAGATGTGATTACTGAGCGTCATCGTCATCGTTATGAATTTAATAACCATTATATAGAACCATTGGAAGCAAAAGGCATGTGCTTTTCAGGTAAATCTATTGATGGCAGATTAGTGGAAGTCATTGAGATTCCCGATCACCCGTGGTTTTTAGCTTGTCAATTTCATCCTGAATTTACCTCAACACCGAGAAGAGGGCATCCCTTGTTTTCAGGCTTTGTTAACGCGGCGACAACACATAAACAAAAAAACAAGGCTTAAATTTTTAAGTATCAAGACCTAGCCCTTTCAAGATGATTTTTTGAGATAATATTCAAAATGGCAACCGAATTATTGAGCATAGTTTTACAAAAGTTTATCAATAAAAGCCCTATTACTGTTATGTCTCGTTCCCAAGCTCCAGCTTGGGAACTAGAAATCATCACAAGCCTCCAGATAAATTCATTTTAAACTCCCTGCAATTGTGAATGATACTCGGTGGGAATGCTGCTTAAAGCTGCCTTACCGAATCTTTTAAGTAAAGAGTTAAAGTGAGTAATATTATCAACATTTTCAACCACCTTGGGCTTTTGATCCCAAGGACGGATATCAGGCT
>DAOUTG010000097.1 GCA_030626845.1 Methylococcaceae bacterium | reverse complement strand
TAAGCTAGGAAAAAAAGCATCTATACGACCACTGCCCTTTAACTTTTTAACCCGCGCTTCAAAGCGAACCGAACGGCGATAATTTAAGTTAAATATTTCACATAAATCACGGATAAAATTTTGTGCCTCACCCATTTCATAATGAGAGTTTGCGTAATTTTTAACAAACTTCGTCGCGCGTTTTCTTAAGGTTTCAATCGTTAAGGTCATAATACAAGATACGTTTATAGGTTAGTGTCGAAATCACGTTACTATGCTAAACTTTTAAACACCAATTCATAGACATCTTTAGAAATCCCCTCTGTTCTTACAATTCGCTCTAATTGTTCTGTCATCAATCGTTGACGCGGCTTATCAAACCGTTTCCATTGCGTTAATGCAGTCACCATTCGAGAGGCAACTTGAGGATTAATTGCATTCAACGCAATCACATTATCCGCTAAAAATTGATAACCTTCACCATTTTTAGCATGATAACAAACAGGATTACCTTGAGAAAATGCACCAATTAATGAACGCATTCGATTAGGATTTTTTAAATCAAAAGCCGCATGTTTCATTAAAGCCTGAACCTTTGTAAAAGTATCCGCTAAACAAGAGCCTGCTTGTAATGCAAACCATTTATCAATGACCAAAGCTTCCTGTTGCCATTGTTGATAAAAAGCCTCAAGACTTACCAATTTATCAGGATGCTGGCTATTGACCATTAACCCTAAAGCGGCAATTTGATCGGTCATATTAGTGGCTGTTTTAAATTGCGCGCTAATTGATTGATAATTTTCTGGGGTTTTAGTTTTAACTAAATAACTTAAGCAAGTATTTTTAATTCGCCGCTTACTAATCGCTAAAGCATTTAAGGTTTCTGTCTTATCATGATGGTTTTGATAAAGCGATGAAAATTGTGATTGTAAATTAATCGCTAATTGTTCTCGCACAAATTCACGTACTTGATGAATGGCATCAACATCAATCACTTTCATTTGTCCTGCCAGATAAATTTCAGCAGGGAGTGTTAAAAGAAGCGATAAATAAGATAAATCTTCCCATTCTTGGGTTAATAAATGTTTAAATACCTCAATTAAAATAGGATTTAAACGAAGGGGTTTTCCTTGCTGAATATCCTCTATCAGTGAAAAAATAAGGTTTGCCGCTAATTTTTGCCCCGCTTCCCAACGATTAAAAGGATCACTATCATGACTCAATAAAAAAGCGAGTTCTTCAATAGATTGTACCTGTTCTAATTTCACAGGCGCAGAAAACCCTCGTAACAAAGATAAGATAGGTTTATGATCTAAATTTTTAAAAACAAAAGCTTGTTTATCTTTAGTCAATTGTAAAATAATCTCGTCAGAATCTTGATTATCGTCTTCAAAATTAATTTTTGCAGAACTGCCATCGCTATTTAATAAACCTATTTTAATAGGAATTTGTAAAGCGGTAATAGATTGGCTTTGCTGTTCTAATGTTAAAGTTAAAGTTTTTGCCGTTTCATCATATTGTTGAGAAACTTGAATAACAGGCGTACCTACTTGTGAATACCAACGTTTAAATTGACTTAAATCAACTTGATTGGCATCTTCCATTGCTTGGATAAAATCATCACAGGTTACAGCTTGCCCGTCATGACGTTCAAAATATAAATCACTACCTGAACGAAAACCCGCTTCACCTAATAAGGTTTGCAGCATTCGCACCACTTCCGCACCTTTTTCATAAACGGTTAAAGTATAAAAATTATTAATTTCAATATAAGCTTCGGGGCGAATCGGATGAGCTAAAGGCCCTGCATCTTCTACAAACTGGCGCATTCTTAATAAGTTCACATCTTCAATACGCTTAACCCCTTGCGAGGTATGATCTGCGGTAAAAGATTGATCTCTAAAAACGGTAAAGCCTTCTTTTAAACTTAATTGAAACCAATCACGACAAGTGACACGATTACCCGACCAATTATGAAAATACTCATGAGCAATGACCGCAGCGATATGCTCATAATCGCTATCGGTTGCGGTATCGGGGCTTGCCAATACAAATTTAGTATTGAAAATATTTAAGCCCTTATTTTCCATTGCGCCCATATTAAAATGTCCTACGGCAACAATCATATAGAGGTTTAAATCATATTCGCGCCCATAATTTTTTTCATCCCAAATCATCGCATCTTTTAAGGATTGCATTGCATGGGCGCATTTATCTTTATCATGGGCTTCGACAAAGATTTCTAAAGCAATTTCACGTCCTGTTAGCGTAGTAAAACTATCTTTAATAACTTCTAATTGACCTGCGACCAGCGCAAATAAATAACAAGGTTTGGCAAAAGGGTCTTCCCATTTGACCCAATGACGATTGTTATCTAATTCTCCTGCATCGACTTTATTACCATTGGATAATAAGAGGGGGTAGCGCGTTTTATCGGCAATTAAGGTGGTGGTAAATTTAGCCATTACATCAGGGCGGTCTAAATAATAGGTGATTTTCCTAAACCCCTCCGCCTCACATTGGGTGCACAACATATCATTGGATAAATATAAGCCTTCAAGCGCAGTATTAGCTTTAGGGTTAATATTATTTTCGATAATTAAAGTGAATTTTTCTAGCAACGGAACGTGTTTAATCGTTAAATTTTCTGAGGTTAATTGATAATTGTTTGCTGTTAAAACCTGCCCTTCTAAAGTGATATTAATTAACTCAAGTTGTTCACCTAACAGTATTAATGGCAGTTGCTTTGCTCCACTTTTAGGATTACGTTGTAGGGTTAATTTTGAAATAACATTTGTTTTTTCCTCATCCAATGAAAGCGTTAATTCTACGCTGTGGATTAAATACTCAGGAACAGCGTAATCTTTTAAATAGATTGTTTGAGGGCTAGGTGTTTTTGTCATAATAAGCTTGGGTAATTTTTAGCGAGATTAGGGTAAGCAGTTTAACTTAAATTAACTAAGACTGAATGATTAGATGGAGGAATCGCTTCAAGATCAAATTCAAGTAATTTTAAAACTTCTGCGGCAACATTAATCCCTAATGCCGAATTTATCCCTGCATAAGAACTGGTTAAGCGCGGGTTAATTTCTAAAACGATTAGTTGTTGAGCCTGTTGAATTAAATCTATGCCGACATAACCCCATAATTTAGGAAAAGCCATTGCAATTTGATTAAGTAAGCGTTGAAATGGGGCTAATTCAATTTGATAATTAACTTCACAACCCAGTAATTTGAACTGTTGATTTATTATTTCAATTTGCTGATGATTAACACACAGAAGTTGTGCTTTACCCTGCTTAAAAAGTGCGGAAATACTTAAATTCTTCCCCTCAATAAAGGGTTGGATAATATAATCATTGGGTTGTTCAAATTGAGTGATTAATGAAATAAATTCTTCTTGTGAATTAACGATAAAATTATTTTCACAACCAATACCATCACGTGCTTTTATTACTTTTTGTTGAGAATTAACCAGACTATTTTTAGTTAAAATGGCGGTAGTTACCGTTGGAATCTGATGCGAAAATAAGTATTGATAGCTTTGCCATTTATCAGCGGTTTGAGCAATCGCTAGGCTAGGGGATGAAAGTAATATTTTATTAGAAGACTCAGCGATTTGAGAAAAATTAAATAAAATTTGTTCGGTTTCAGGGGCAATTAACCACACTGCATCAACAAAACGTAACGCAGATTTGAATGTGGCTAAAATATTGGTTTCTTTTTCAACTGGAATAATTTCGATGCTACTATCAAAATTATTGAGAAAACGCCAGTCAACTAAGGTGGTAATAGAATATTCTTCAAGAATAGTTAAATCATTAACTAAGGCATTAAGCATTAGTAAACCTTCTTGTACTAAAGTATTAGGTAAGGTTTCCGAGCAAAAACCACCCCCACAAATATATTCAAAAATAAGGATTTTCATAAGTATTTAAAGAGATAATTAAGCCTTATTACGCTCTTTATAAAAAATTACTTATCTTATTAAAATGCTAGGATAGGCTTTAAATCAAAGGTTTATAAAACTGTTTTGAGAGTAAAATCGCTATAAGCCCTCTTAATTTTGTATCTGTAAATCTGCAATAAAAATACCCAAAATTTTAGACACAGAATCTAAATAATATTCTTGCGTATCAACATAAATAACATCGTCAACTAACTGCATAAAACGCCAAATACTTCCTGTGGTCACACAACCATAAACCACTTTTAAAGGTTTTTGTTGCTGCTGATTATAAAGCTGTGCGGCAACCATTTCTGCCATACATTGTCCAAAACCTGAATTAATATGATCATTTTTTGCTTCTACCACTGCGATGACAGGGGCAGATAAAGATAATTGATTACTGGAAAGAGAAAACATAAAATCACAAAAACCATTTAAGCCTTTTTCTTTATCAACATCAAAACGCGTGCCTGAAAATAAACTGACTTGATTCCCCAATCGTTTTTTTATCTCTGCTAAAATCGGCGCAATAATAAATTCAGAACGCGCTTTTTCTGTACCAATCGCACTGGCTAACGGTGTCAATTCTTCAAGTAATGAAACTAGTCGCTCTGATGGAGTAACAGATGGAATCTCAGCAAATAAATTTGTTTGTGTTTGAATAGTCACCGCAAAATCTTTTTCAATCGCTTCAATGGTGAAACTTTCGTAACTCATTTACTTTCCTTAGTCTTAACTGCCATTAACGATTATAAATTGAGAAAGTATTTTTGTGGTACAAATTTGGACATCTTTTTCTTCGCCCATCATTCCATTCAATTGATTAGTTAAGCTATCAAGCATTCGTATATCTGTTCCATCTTTGCAAACAATAAGTAACCTATAGTTAGGGTTTTCATCAAGTTTATTTGTTTTTCGATAAAGCCGTTCTATAACGGCGATTGAACCGTTCCATTTTTTACAAAACTCATCTTTTAGACTTTTCCATACTTCTTTTTTAACTTTATTCCGCTTTTCTCGTTTATACTTTTCTTTAATATTTTCCTGCTCTATATTTGCAAAGTCTTCTCTTATTTTAGAGTGACAATCTTTTATGTTTTCTCTTAAATCACTCATCTCAATTAACTGAATATCAAGATTCTCTTCTAAAAAATAATCAACTTTACTTACTACATTACCTTTGAAACCAAGTTTTTCGGCAATACCATCTATGTTATCAATTTCAAAGGCTTTTAAATCTGACTTTTCAATGTTTCCATCACGACACTTAGAATGTTCAATTATTTTAAAATATTCGCCTTTATCGAACATAATCACTCAAAGATCACTGAAAAAAAGTGTTTCATAAGCAGAATTTAATAAGTTTCTTGCTTCAATAAGTTGTTTATGTGGGTTATCTGATTCAAACTCTAATAATTCTCCCTCTAACTCAACAAAATGAACTGAAAGAAAATCATTCATAGAATTAACTGTTTGTTTTTTACTATTGACTTCTAACGCTTTTAAAATATCGGCACTGTGAGTAGTAATAACAACATTAACGTCTTTACTTGCAAGTTCTAATAACACATTCATTAATATAACTTGCCAGTCAGGATGTAAATTTGTTTCAGGTTCATCAATAAAAACAAATGAACCAGCGGTAATTACATTATGTTTGAGTAAGGCTTGAATCATACCTAAGTTAGTCATACCAAATGAAACTAAATGCTTTGATATTTCTCGCCCTGTCTCTTTATCTTTAAAATTTAACTCATCCCCTTTAAAAATAAACTCTCCACCTAAGGTTATTTTTAGCGAGTCTGCAATCGCTTCAAAATCTCCTAAAGTTTTTGTTTTAGTATTGAGTGCATTATTTAAATCATAAAAATATTTGGGAACTCCCGTCAAAATATCATTATTTTTTTTCCTAAGATGCACTGGAACATTTGGATTATTTTTAGCTAGTTTCAAAGCATCTCTAACTTTCCAATAAGCGGGTGACTCAAAGAAAACTACACTAGATAAACTGGCAACTTCATCAATAAAATCAGAACCTAATGCCAAGAAATTATTTTTTTCAGATAGGCCTAGTTCTAATAAACCATCTACCAAAATCTCTGTTGTTGTTTCACCAAAACTTATTAATTCATTAAGTGATCCAATCTGAAAATTATCTTTTAATTCACTTTCAATGTATTCCTTAATAGGATTAGCATCTCTATTCGATGCTTTTGTAAGTTGTAAAATTAGCAGACAAAAGCTCTCATCAATCGTATTAGAAATGCCTTTAATAGACTTAAATTTTTTAGGTTTTCGCTTTAACTCTATAAGATATTGCTTATAATAATCTTGAATCGTTTGGACATCTACTAATTTTGATTCAATAAAAGCCAAAAAAGCATTAATTTTCCAATCACTAGCCTCGTAGAAGTCATTTTGTAATTCTTTTAAATCCGATTCTATTTTTTTATATTTAGCTTTATCTGTACGACTAATATTACTTATTATGCCAATAAAACTAAATAGCTGTAACTGAAGCTGCCGAATTGTATTGTTAATTGATTCAAAGTAAACGTTTTTATTAACAACATTGAGAATAGAATAAAGAGATTTTGTAAAAAAACTTTTTCCTGTGCCATTTTGACCCGTTATCACCGTCATAGGTCGAATCTTAAATTCTGCCTTTTTAATTTTCCCTAAATTTTTGATCTTGACATCAATTTTCATTACTTACCTCTTGTAACTCTAAAATTAATTAAACTGCTGTAAAAACTTCAAATCATTTTCAAAAAACAACCGTAAATCATTAATTCCATAGCGTAACATGGCTAAACGTTCAACACCCATTCCAAAAGCAAAAC
>DAOUTG010000049.1 GCA_030626845.1 Methylococcaceae bacterium | reverse complement strand
TTATTTGTTAAAGAGCGTAAGAACCGAAGTTCTTAAATCACTCAGAAGAGCTAAACTAACTCCCCTTAGCGAGCCGACCATTATAACTTAATGTTCGTTGTTGTCAACACCTTGTTGAAAATTCTTTTCCTTAAGTTCTTCCCGAAACGTTGTGTTGCTAGAAGAAGGGCGTATTATACAGTCCTATTCCAGTTCGTCAACTTTATTTTTAACTTTATTCAATTTATTTATTATATAGCTTCTTTTTCAACTAGTTACCATTAAAAATAATTTATATTTTAGCCTTATATATTAAACTTATGTCTAATAATTACAGTTTTCCACAAACAGTTATCCAAATATTTTGTAAAGCACCCATTGCAGGACAAGTTAAAACGCGTTTAACGCCTAATTTAACAATCAACCAAGCTGCTATCGTGCATCAATATTTATCAAAAAAGATAGTTGACCAACTCTCTAAATTCAAGCTTTGTCCTTTGCAATTATGGTGTTCACCTGATGAAAATCATCCTTTCTTTCAAAAATTTAAGCTTAATTATGATTTATCTTTACACGTTCAAGTTACAGGGGATTTAGGAGAGCGAATGTTTAACGCTATAAATTCTGGTTTAAAAGATTATCAACAGGTTCTATTAATAGGCTGTGATTGTCCTTCATTAGGTGAGCAGGATTTTATTAATGCTATTGACGCTTTAAGACAAGTATTTGATGTAGTTATCGCACCTACAGAAGATGGGGGGTATAGCTTAATTGGTTTAAAGCAATCTCAAATTAGTTTATTTAAAAACATGACTTGGGGGCATTCTAAGGTTTTAAAGGCAACACTTACAAAAATTGAGCAAAAAAATTTGAATTGCCATCTTCTGAGGCAACAATGGGATATAGATACTGCTGAAGATTGGACAAGATATTGTCAACAAAAGGGTATTCAAAAAGTAGAAGACCTACAGCAAGAATATTGACCTTATGAAAATGTTAATTTTAAATCATTGCCTACTTGTCGGTTTTGTTTTAAATGTAATTCCTTTTTATCTGCCATTATTTGCAAAGTCGGAATATTAAACAAACCTCGTCCTTTATCACCTAAAATAACGGTCGCCATGTAAATAACCCACTCATCAACTAATCCCGCTTCTAATAATGCACCATTTAATATAGCCCCTGTCTCAACTAAAACCTCATTAATTTGCTGTTTTGCTAAAAATAAAAAAACAGCAGTTAAATCTAAACGTTCTTTTAATTCTGCTAAAACAAACACTTCAAAGCCAGCTTGCTCTAAAAATTGTTTTTTTATTTTATCTTTAGAACAGGTTAAAATTAAGCAACGTCCCTCAAGTAAACGCATTTTTGCATCGCAAGGCATTTGTAGCTGACTATCTAAAACAATCCGTATAGGCTGTAAAACATCTCTTTCTACGCGAGCATTTAACGAAGGGTCATCAGCAAGAACCGTATTAATCCCTGTTAAAATCGCAGAACTTGCCGCTCTTAGACGTTGAACATCTTGACGAGACTCTTTCCCTGTAATCCATTGACTTTCACCCGATGCCATCGCTGTTCGACCATCTAAACTCATTGCTAATTTACTCCGAATAAAAGGTAAACCTTTGGTCATTCTTTTGATAAAACCTTGATTAAGTAATTTTGCATCTTCTTCTAAAACACCGCAACAAACGTCAACCCCTGCTTGTTGAAGTTTTTTTAGACCTTGACCGGCCACCAAAGGATTAGGGTCTTGCATAGCAACAACAACGCGGGCAACATTCGCTTTTATTAAAGCTTCACAACAAGGGGGCGTTTTTCCATAATGACTACAAGGCTCTAAAGTAACATAAGCCGTTGATCCTTTCGTATCACTCACTTGTTTTAGTGCATTGACTTCCGCATGTCCCTGCCCTGCCTTTTTATGCCAGCCCTCAGCAATAATCTTATGATCCTTCACCAAGATACAGCCTACTCGCGGATTAGGATCAGTGGTGTAGCGTCCTTTTTTGGCTAAAGCAATCGCTTTTGCCATATAGAGACTATCTTGCTTCATAATTAAAGGCTTGCTAAAGCGGCTTTATAATCAGGTTCATTGGTAATATCTTTAACCAATTCACTATAAATAATAGTGTTATCTTTATCTATAATAATGACAGCCCGCGCCGTTAAGCCTTTCAATAGACTATCAGTTAAACGCAAACCATAATCATCGGCAAAACTTGAGCGAAAACAAGATAAAGGAATGATATCCTTAATACCTTCTGTTTCACAAAAACGTCCTTGTGCAAACGGTAAATCCAAAGAAATAACCAAAATAACGGTATTATCCAAACGCGAAGATTTTTCATTAAATGTTCGCGTAGACATAGCACACGTTGGGGTATCTAAACTAGGTACGATAACGAGAACTTTCTTTTTTCCTTCATAATTTTTGAGGGTTACATTTTTTAACTGTCCACTTACAAGTTCAAAATGGGGCGCTTTAGAGCCAATTTCTGGTAAATTGCCACAGGTATGTATTGGTTTTCCATGAAAAGTAATTGCGGTCATTATTTTTTCTAGCCAGAAGTTAATAAAATTTAGCTCTCTATTTTATCCAATTATTTAATCAATTGTGGCATTTTTATCCCAATCGGAAAATCAGTCCCCGTCATATTAGATTGAGGCACTTGTTCGTAGCCCCATTTTTGATAGGCTCTATCGGGTAAAATATCTTCAATGTAAGCGGCGAGTTCTTTGATGGTGATTTGCTTATCCACGCCATACCCTTTGCCTTTTAAAGCTTCAATTAACGTATAGGTAAATACGCCATGCCCTTGATAGCCCTCTAAGGCGACTTGATCTTTACTACTTGCCATGATTGTTGATCGACCTGTTGCGCGTGTCAATTTATTAATCGCAAGTTTTTCTAGCATTCCTCGGTTAGTTGGCGTATCGGTAAAGCCGCCACTATTACAAGTATCAATTAGCACTAACGATTTCAGTGCTGGAATTTTAGATAACGCTTGTGTGAAGTCTTTTTGGCTAATGCCTTTTTTTCGCACACTATTTTCTTTCGTATAGCGAAAATCATAAGGCAGATAAAAATAGGTACTGGTTTTTGCATCCACTGTGCCATGTCCTGCGATGTAAAACATGAAGACATCATTAGGTTTGGCTTTTGTGCTGATTTCTTTAAATTTCGCAAAAACATTTTCTTTGGTTACTTGCGAGTCGAGCATTTGATACGGGTAGATATTGGCAAATAAAGGGGTGGCTACAGTGGTGAGTGTCTTAACAAAGCCTTTGGCATCGGCGACTGAATAATTAAGGCGCAAGCTTCCGTCGCGATAATTATTAATTCCTAAGGCTAGAATATGTAAATCGGGTTTGCTCCGAGAAACACCTTGATAATCAAGGGTAATGGTGGCGGTATTGGAATCCATTGTTCCGTCTCGGTTGGTGGCTTTAAAGCTAAATACATTTGCGCCATTGATGAGGGATATATTGCGTTTAGTAAAATCAAAGCATTCAGTTTTTGAGCCACGCGAACGGTTTTTAATTTTATGGGTATCAATAGCCACCGCATTTAAAAATAGGGTGGCATTGTTATAACCGCCGTCTTTTTCACAAATTTTTAAGCTGATGGAAACATCACGGCTTTTACTTAAATGAGAACGGGTATTGATGGCTACTCGTGGGGCAAGTCCTGTTTTTAGAATATCGTCAATGGAGATAGTTTGAGCATAAACACTTAAATCTTCGCCTTTGATGGCTTTGGCAATTAAGTCAGGGCGGTAAAAGGTATCGTAGAATTTATCGACTGACACAAATTCAGCGGCATTGTTTTCACCTTGGTTAATATGGTAGCCGATGTATTTTGCTCCTCCTTTTGACGCGGTAAAAAAACCTTCTTTTGTCCATGCAACATATTCATTATTTGTTGCTACGAAGACGTTTAAGAGGGGATAGATTTTTTTAGGGGGATTAGGGCTTTTCAATACACTTAAATCCCAAAGTTTTAATAATTGGTCGCTTCCACCACTCACTAACCGGTTGCCATCTGCTGCAATAGCCCATATTTCACCCGTATGTCCGATTAACGAGGCTACTTCTTCACCTTTACGAGTGTAAACTTTTAAATGTCCATTAGCCCCCCCCGCTCACAATAAAACTACCCATCCAGCCATAGCTACTATGACGATAGCCAGTGGTTGCATCACGGGTAATTTTAGCAAGATGTTGTCCTTTATATTGAATATCAAGTATTGCATTATCATCACCATAGTCGCCACCCGTTTTATGGGTCAGCGTATACAAACCATCTTCACGACTCAAACGATTGAAGTTTTGTAAATGAGATTGCCGCTGAAAGGTCGTTAAATTAAGGGCTGTTTGTAAATTATTACAATTTTTTCCATTACAATCCCATACATTTCCCCATGCCAAACTATTGTCCTTAATCCCCACACTAACAATTCTTTGCCCTACACCAACGATTTTAGTTTTTACCTCAGTACTGTTTTTATCCCAAATAAAAATTTCATTATTACCCCCGCCTCCACTAACCACGGTTTGATGATCTAAAAATGCTATTGCACCCACTACATTTGTATGCTGTTTAAAACTTGTGGTTTTACGATAATCAGGGAGATTGTAACTATTAATATTATTCGGATTTGAAGCCGCACCTGCTACCAATGTTTTTCCATCAGGACTGTAGGCTAATCCTCCAGAGTTAGTTTCATTATTAATAATTCGTTGTTGCGTTAAAGCCCGATTAAAAATAAAAATTTGTTTTCCAGAAGATCCCGATACTGCGATATGTTTACCATTAGAAGCTAAAGAAGTTAGTTTAAACGGCGCGGAAAACTGCTTCACTAACCTTGCTTTATCATTAAAATAATGTAAAGCCAGCGTATTATCATGAGCAGCCGAATAAATATCATAACCACCCTTTGAATTATTAAGCATTAACACCGCATAAACATAAGTATCATGTACATTAATAGTCTCTTTAAGCGTCCAATTGTGAGTTTCCCAGAATTTCACACTAGAATCTCCTGCTGAAATCAAATAACGATCATCGGTACTAAAAGCAAGATCAGGAATAACATCCGTATGAGATTTTAAAACCTGTACTAATTTTCCGCTAGGATAATCATAAATTCTGATGACTGATCCCTTTGCACCAACATTCAATAAATACCCACCTACGGCTAAATAACGATTATCCTTACTAAGGGCAATAGCAAAAATTCCCCCTTCATTACCTTTACCAATTTGCCCTAAAATTTTACGTTTTTCTTTACCCGTCAGACTATCCCAAACCCGAATAGTTTTATCCTTACTAGCACTGATAATGTCTTTATCTTTGGTAACAATAATATCTCTTATCACTCCCGTATGCCCCAAGGTATCCAGTTTTAAAATAGCAGGACTTTTTTTAGCCATTACCTGTTTTTGAACCGCAACCTGAGGCGTAGGCGAAGATAATTGCCTCCCTCCTTTATCAACTAATGACACACAAGAAGAAAGCATCAACCCTAAGCCGACATAAATCAGAAAAATAACCTTAAAAAAAAGATACCGCATCAGAGACTCCCTATTAACTAAGCTATGAATACTATTTTATAATTTTATTTAGTAACCGTAAAAACTAAGTTCTCATAAAGACTTAAGCCTCTTAGCCATGCTCGATGAATCCTTGCGCTTCAAGCCTAAATCACTGCATAATCATCCAAATAAAAGATAAAAAGAGAAAATACCATGGAAAAAAAATATTTTAATCCTTATACAGACTTTGGATTCAAAAAACTCTTTGGCGAAGAAGCGAATAAAGACTTACTGATTGATTTTTTAAATCAGCTTTTACCTGATTATCACCAAATAGCCACACTTGAATTTAAAAATGTTGAAAATATCAATGATACCACCAAAGAACGCCGTGCTATCTTTGATATTTATTGCCAAACTGATGATGGCAATCGTTTTATTGTCGAAATGCAAAAAGCGAAAGTAAAATTTTTTAAAGACCGCGCCTTATTTTATTCCACCTTTCCCATCAAAGACCAAGCTAAAAAAGGCGATTGGAATTTCCAACTACTCCCTGTTTATTTCATTGCTATTCTTGATTTTCATTACGATGAAAACGAAGAAAAGCGAAAATTTAGACGTGATGTCTCATTAAAAGATCAAGATGGTGAAGAATTTTATGACAAACTACATTTTAAATTTTTACAAATGCCCTTATTTAAAAAACAAGCGCATGAATTAGCAACTCATTTTGATAAATGGATTTACTTTTTAAAACACCTCGAAACATTCGACCATATTCCTACTATTTTAAATGAGCCAATTTTTAAAAAAGGCTTTGAAATTGCAAAAATTTCACATTTAAAACCTGAGCAATATGAAGCCTACCAAAAAAGCCTTATAGAGTATTCAGAAATTAAAAATGTAATGGATACCTCTTTTGAAGAAGGTAAAATAGAGGGTAAAATAGAGGGTAAAATAGAGGGCAAAATAGAAGGAAAAATAGAAGATGCTAAAGCTTTTAAACAACTGGGTGTCTCTATTGAAACTATTGTCAGCGCAACAGGATTAACAAGGAAAACTGTTAAGCAGTTATAATTCATAGACTGGGTAGCACGACAGTAAAATCCAAGAAAATAACTGGATTTCCATAAATTCCAACCTAACTTACTATATACTTTTAAAACAATATTATTTGAATTAAAGTCATCACTTTCGCACCTTTTAAGTGCAGTTCGTAGCGTATCTATGAGCGATTAAGTTATACATTTAATCGCCATGAACTTAAGCTATTTTTAAATAACCTTGATTTTCAGACTTGATTAAATTTCCACTATATTCAAGGATAAAACACCCTTGTTTTAAGCGTTCATCTTTTGTTTCTTGATTAAAATAGAAGGAAGGCATTGCCCCATAGAGCTTGTAATATCTTGGAGATAGGCTTTATATTTAACTTCAATGATGGCAATAGCTTCATTATCTGTCATTGGTTTTCTCTATTTTCTTTTGATTTTTTGAGCCATTTTTCGGCTAAAACCTCATCTTTAGAAACCCCATTTCCATATTTATACATTAGACTTAATCTATATTGAGCTACGGAATATCCTTGGTTAGCAGATTTTTCATACCAATCCATTGCAATTTTATCATTATCAATTTTATGACTTATAATTTTTCTTTCCATTGGAAGAATGCCCTCGCGATAAAAATAAGCCAAAAAATATTGTGCTTCAGCAACGCCCATAATAGCCAATTCTTTAAGTTTTGGTAAAACCTTAATTGCTACTAATCTTACATCACTTTTATCAATTAAATTGTAATATATAGTTGCGGCTTGAGCCATTGGATTACCTTTTTTCGCTGAGATTTTATACCAATCAAAAGCCACTTTTTTATTTGTCAATATATGTTTTTCAGCCGTCCTAAACGCTGCCATTCCAGGGATATTATCTATATCAAGCAGTTCAATAGCACCGTCAATTTTTATTCCTCCAATCATTTTCAACGGAACTGTAATTTTTTGTCCTTTTTCAATAGGCATAAAAGCAAACGACCCCGAATAAGACGAACTAATCCACGGTTTTTGTTCTTTATCCGTAACTAATTTCACATCACGAGAAACACGCTTAAAAAATTCCTCAATAGATAAATCAGGGGTTGGTAAATGTTTTAAGAAACTTTTCGTATAGGGACTGTGCCGACCTGAACCATCTTTTGCCACTTCTCCAGAAGCCGTTGCATAAGCAATCAATGTTCCATCAGGTTTATGCGATATTTCACCAATTGCGTGCATCCCAGCACCACGTGAAAAACTACGCGTTAACGGGTTATCTCGACAAGCATCCAAAATAACAATATTAAACCCCTCTCGATCATCGCCCATACTATCCAAAACCAATCCAACATCTACCGCCTTATACTTCACATCCGCTTGTTTTTTGATATTTGCTTCTAAAGGCACTAAATAATTAACGCCACCTATTTGTACCCCATGCCCTGCATAATAAAATAGTGCAATAGATTTAGGGGTTAATTTTCTATGAAACAAATTCAACGCATCTTCCATTTCTTCCTGATTAGCATTCGTTTTTAAAATCACCTCAAAACCTAATTTTTCAAGTTCAGCAGCCACACCTTTCGCATCAATAACTGGGTTTTTTAAATACTTACTATAGCGACTATTTCCAATAACAAGCGCGTAACGCCTCTGTTTTATATCTAAAATAAGTGAAGCATTATTGTGATTAACAGGCGAATAAATAACGTCTTTAATTTCTTCAACGACTAATAAGTGGCTAGATGCAAGGAGACTAAAACCCAATAATCCTAAAATTTTAATCGCTTTCAAAATAAATCCTATTAAAAAGATGGTATGAATAATGCTTTATACAAATCATTGAAATTTTAAACATAGGAATAGGTATGTCTTCCCCCAACTTTAATTTATTGTCGTTTTCGGGCAATATGAAAATTCTTCACACGACATGGGTGGCTTTTTTTATTAGCTTTGTCGTTTGGTTTAATCACGCCCCTTTAATGCTCGTCATTGCCGAAACACTAGGTATGAGCAAAGCCGAAATTAAAACGATTTTAATTTTAAATGTTGCTTTGACGATTCCAGCCCGAATTGCAATTGGTATTTTAGTCGATCGTTTTGGCCCTAAACGCACTTACTCTAGTTTATTGGCATTAGGCAGTTTACCGTGTTTTATGTTTGCTTTTGCAACAAGTTTTGAACAACTTGCCTTAGCCCGTTTTTTAATGGGCTTTGTTGGTGCAGGTTTTGTGATTGGTATTCGAATGGTTGGCGAATGGTTTCCCGCTAAACAAGTCGGTGTTGCCGAAGGTATTTATGGCGGTTGGGGCAATTTTGGCTCGGCCGCAGCAGCCATGATACTACCCAGTTTAGCACTTTTGTATGGTGGTGAAAATGGGTGGCGTTATGCCATTGCTTCAACGGGAGTGATGGCGTTAATTTATTCGGTAATCTACTTTTTTAGTGTTACCGATACCCCTAAAGGTTCTACTTATTTTAAACCTAAAAAAGCGGGGGCAATGGAGGTCACTAGCATTTGGGATTTATTCTTTTATGTCATGATGACGATTCCTTTATATGCTACGTTAACCCTGTTAACGTGGAAATTATCTCCAGCCGGTGTCAGCCTTTTATCTACCACAGCGGCTTTATGTGCTTACATTAGCATCTGGGCTTTATTCTCTTATAACGTTTATAAAATTGTGCATGTGAATGAAGAGCATTTACAAGAACCGATTGAGGAAATTCATAAATATAAATTTAAACAAGTGGCTATTTTAGATTTAGCCTATTTAATTACCTTTGGATCAGAACTCGCGGTGGTTTCTATGTTACCGATGTTTTTCTATGAAACCTTTCATGAATCACAAGGGATAACCATGGTTCAAGCAGGTTTTCTAGCCTCAGGTTTTGCCTTTATGAATTTAGTTGCACGCCCAGCGGGTGGTTGGATCAGTGATAAATTCGGACGTAAATTATCACTGACTATTTTTATTTTAGGCTTAGTGGCAGGGTATAGCGTGATGTCTCAAATCACTTCGGAATGGTCTATTTGGATGGCTGTGATAATGACGATGTGTTGTTCTTTCTTTGTGCAAGCGGGTGAAGGAGCTGTGTTTGCGATGGTACCTTTAATTAAACGTCGAATGACAGGGCAAATTGCTGGGATGGTGGGTGCTTATGGTAATGTGGGGGCGGTATTATTTTTAACGGTACTCTCTTTTGTGTCAGCTTCAATCTTTTTTATGGTGATTGCCGCAGGCGCATTAGTTGTTTTAATCGCAGTGCAGTTTATTGAAGAACCGAAAGGACACATGGTTGAAATACAAGAAGATGGCACAGTGGAAATGATTGAACTTAATTAAAATAAATTGTCGTTAATTTAAAACCAAGACCCTATTGCATCTATGTTACGATGATTTTCTAAATCAATCTAATAGGGTCAAATGAACACGGTATGCTAGAAGTTAACAATTTATTTTGTGAACGCGATGAACGAATATTATTTGATAAGCTTCACTTTGAAATTAAAGCAGGAGAGGTTCTGCAAATTGAAGGACAAAATGGAAGCGGTAAAACCACGCTGCTTAGAATTTTATCTGGATTATTAGACGCGTTTGAAGGCGATATTCTTTGGCAAAAAAAACCACTGGATGAGGTGCGTGAAAGTTATTATCAAGCGATGCTTTATGTGGGACATTTAGCGGGCGTAAAGGCTGCATTAAGTCCTGAAGAAAATTTAGCTTGGATGATGCGGCTATCGCCTCATCTAAACAAATTAACGATTGTTCAAGCGTTAGAAAAAGTCGGGCTTTATGGTTTTGAGGATGTCCCTTGTCATACGCTATCAGCAGGTCAACAACGCCGTGTAGGGCTTGCGCGTTTATATTTAAGTTCTGCTCCCTTGTGGATTTTAGACGAGCCTTTTACCGCCTTGGATAAAAAAGGCGTTGCTGAAAAAGAAGCCCTTATTGCCGAACATGTGAATATGGGAGGCATGGTTATTTTAACAACTCACCATGAACTTAACATTCCTAATCAAAGTTTACGTTCCTTTAATTTAGATGATAAAAAGGGGGCGAGATGAGTTTTTTTTTCGCCGCTATTAAACGTGATTTACTTCTTAGCTTTAGACATCGCAATGATATAGTTAATCCGCTCGCCTTTTTTCTAATGGTGGCAGTGATGTTTCCATTAGGTGTTAGCCCTGAGCCTAAATTTCTTGCCGAAGTTGCCCCTGGTGTTATTTGGGTCGCCGCATTATTAGCTAGTCTTTTATCCGTTGATAGTATTTTTCGTACCGATTATGATGATGGCTCTTTGGAGCAAATGCTTGTTAGCCCTCAACCCTTACTGTTACTGGTGTTAGCTAAAGTTTTCAGTCACTGGTTAATTAGTGGTTTCTGTCTTGCCTTAATGTCCCCCTTATTGGCACTGATGTTATTTTTACCCTCAGAAGGCTTATTTTCATTAATCATTAGCTTACTCTTAGGAACACCTACTTTGAGCTTAATTGGTGCAATAGGCGCGGGGCTTACGGTGGGTTTACGCAAAGGGGGCGTTTTAATTTCCCTTTTAGTGTTACCTTTGTATATCCCTGTGTTAATTTTTGGTGCAGGTACGGTGCAAGCTGGGGCAATGGGAATGTCAATTGATGGTTATTTAGCCATTTTAGCGGCTATTTTGGTTTTAAGTATTATGCTGACCCCTTTTGCGATTGTTGCGGCATTAAAAATTAGTATTAGAGGCTGAGAAGATTAAATGCGTATAATTATTCTTTTTTCAGTGTCTAAATACTTGGTTTAGCTGGAGCATTAATGAAAACACAACAACTTTTTGATTACCCCTTATTTAATTTGGGGTTTAGAGCTTTTTTTGCGCTAGCGGGTTTATCGGCATTAGCCTTGATTGCTTTATGGGCATCTATTTTTAAAGGATCGCTCATCTTAGATAATTATTATCCCAATCTTTATTGGCATGAACATGAAATGTTATTGGGTTATTCTACGGCTGTTATTAGTGGTTTCTTATTAACCGCTGTTAAAAATTGGACAGGAAAAGCAACCGTGCAAGGTGATAAATTAGCTTTACTCGCCTTATTATGGGTCTATGGGCGTATCGTCCCTTTTTATTCAGAATTATTACCCGATCTATTTATTGCTGCGGTAGATTTTTCATTTTTACCTGTACTTATTATTTGTATATTAAAACCGATTGCCGAAGTTGATAAACCTAAAATGTTATTGTTTCCTAGTTTATTATTCTTAATGAGTTTGGGTAATGCTTTAATTCATTTACAACTATTATCCATAACTGAAAATACGGCAGATTTAGGAATAAGTTTAGTCTTAATGACTATTCTTATGATTATTCTTGTCATTGCAGGTCGCGTTTTTCCTTTCTTTACTGAACGGGGTTTATCTGGGGTATTAATTATTCGTAAACCTTTATTTGATGCTTTGGCTATTATTTCAGCTCTTTTTGTTTTTCTATTAATGTTAATGGAAATCACAGACACTTTACTAGCCATTGCAGCAACCTTAGCGGTAATCACAAATATACTTCGTGTTTCGGTTTGGTATGTTCATAGAATTTGGTATATCCCTTTGCTATGGGTTTTATATATTGGTTATGGCTGGATTATTTTAGGCTTTATTTTAACCGCATTGGCCGCGTATCAAATCGTTTTACCTTCGCTTGCCATTCATGCGTTTACTGTAGGCGGTATTGGAGTATTAACTTTAGGGATGATGGCGCGAGTTTCATTAGGACATACAGGACGTGCTTTACGGGTTTCTAATGCAATTTTACTGGCCTTTGTGTTAATTAATTTAGCGGCGTTATTTCGCGTATTAATGCCTTTTATATTACCTGATTGGTATATGAATATGATTTATTTTTCAACGCTTTGTTGGTTAGCGGCTTTTTCTTTATTTATTTTAATTTATACGCCGATACTCACAAGCATTAGGGCAGATGGTAAAGTAGAATAATTTGACTTTATGTAGAGACGCAATGCTTCGCGTCTCTACCATTTTGTACTGAGTCACTTATAAAGCCCCATTATCCTGTAATAATTTATAAATAGCCTCAGCCATCATTTCATAACCTTTTGCATTAGGATGAACCTGATCTGATTTTAAGGCCGATGAACTTAAAAGATCGGGCAAAATGTCAAGGTCAATAGGAATTGCTTCTTCCGTTGCAATTTGTTGATAAAACTCAGCACTCTTTAACAACAATAAACCAAAACTTGGAACACCTAACATAACAACGCTAATATTACGTTGTTTAGCCAAAGCAATCATTTTTCTAAGATTCTCAGTGGTTTGTTCACTAGGAATTTTTCTTAATATATCATTGCCCCCGTGAATTAAAATTAATAAACTGGGTTTATATTTATCTAATAATTTAGGTAAACGCTTTAAACCCGCACGACTAATTTCACCTGGAACGCCTTTATTAATTACTTTATGTTGCGTTAATTTTTCGAGAATAGCAGGATAGCTAGAATTTTTGTTTGTACCTGTTCCATAAGTTAAGCTATCTCCAAAGGCAAGAATTACGGCATCTTTAGCTAATGGCGTGAATACTTTTTCAGTATCACCACAGGCATTTAAGCAAAGAAATAGAAGACTAAGTAAACAAAATTTCATAATAGTTAGTGAGGTTAAAAGTGCAAAAAAATATTTTAATCACAGGGGCGGGCAAAAGAATAGGCGCGTCCTGTGCAAAATTACTACATAGCCAAGGGGCTAACATTGTTTTACATTATAGAGATTCTAAAATCCAAACACATGCCCTTTGTGATAAGTTAAATCAACAACGTCCTAATTCAGCTCACGCTTTACAAGCTGATTTATTAAGTTTAACGGCACTACAAGGACTTGCTAAACAAGCAACAATCATTTGGGACGGAATTGATGCTTTAGTCAATAATGCCTCGGCATTTTACCCGCAAACCGTTGATAAAGTCTCTGAAAAAAATTGGGATGAATTAATGGGGTGTAACTTAAAAGCCCCCTTTTTTTTATCACAAGCTTTAGAGCCCAGCTTAAATGCCCGTCAAGGCTGCATCATTAATATTATTGATATTCATGCAGAACGAGGGCTTAAAGATTATCCTGTTTATAGTCTTGCGAAAGCGGGGCTTGCGGCAATGACGCGAATATTAGCTAAGGAACTTGCGCCTAAAATTCGAGTAAATGGCATTTCACCCGGAGCAATAATGTGGCCAGAAGATGAACTATCCACAGATTCAAAAAAAGAAATTATTAATCGAATTGCCTTAAAACATGCGGGTGAACCTGAAGATATAGCTAAAGCCGTCGCTTTTTTAATTAATGATGCCAATTATATAACAGGACAAATTATTAGTGTCGATGGCGGACGTACATTATTTTGTTAACCGTTATATCTTTGTAGAAGCATGAAGCTTATTATGACGAGTCACGCCAAGCCTTATTACAAATAAACCTATAAATAGGCTCATTATAATTAACATAATAAGACCTTCCCCCAATCTTGCAAAAGGGGTCATTCCTCCCATAGGAATAATATTCTCAGTTAACGTACTTATTTTAAATAACGGGGCTTGCTTAATAATTTGACCTTTTGGATCAACAAAAGCACTTACGCCAGTATTGGTTGAACGCGCTAAATAACGTCCTGTTTCCAAAGCACGCATTCTGGCAATTTGCATATGTTGATGCGGTTCAAAGGAATTCCCAAACCAAGCATCATTAGTCACGTTAACTAAATAAGCAGCCTCGGGCATCGTGCGTATAAATTCACTGGCAAACGCATCTTCATAACAAATCGAAGTCGCAAAAGGATAGCCGCCCGCTTTTAATAACGGTTGCTGATTACCTCCAGGAGTAAATTTACCCAAACGAACCTCAATTAAATCTAAAACCCAACCAGATAAGGGTTGTAAAGGTAAATATTCACCAAATGGAAGTAAATGGTTTTTCTTATAAACCTGTCGTTCACCGCCTAAAGTTAATACCGTATTATAACTTTGTTTACCATTATCACTTTTAGCGGCAACGCTGATAATTAAATCGGTTTTATTGGCGTTAGCTTCGGCGGCGAGTGGTTTTAAAAAGGGATCATCAACTTGATGTAAATAAGCAGGAATCGCGGTTTCAGGCCAGATAATAACATCAGAATCCCAATGATTATGGGTCATTTGTTGATAACTTAATAGGGTTTTAACTAAATTTTTTGGCAACCATTTTTGATCTTGACTAACATTGCCTTGCACTAAGGTGATTTTAATAGGTTTGCCAATAGTCGTAGTCCATTGCACATATTTCAAACCATAACCTATTATCAATAATAAGGAAATAATGGCACTGGTTAAAACTAATCGCTGTTTTATAACTAGCATTGAGCTAAATAGTGAGGCGGTTAGAATAATTAAAAACCCTGTTCCATAAACGCCTAATAAGGGGACAAAGCCTGCATAAGCTGTATCCAATTGACTATAAGCGACTTGAAACCAAGGAAAACCATTGAGTAGCCAAAAACCACGAAAATATTCAATACCTATCCAAATGAAGGGAATTATCCAAAATAGTAACCGTTTATCGGTTAAAAAGGCGAGTTTGACCACCAAATAAGCTGTTAGAGCAGGAAATAACGCCCAAAATGCGGCAAAGAGTAATGCCATGATAAGGGAAGCAAATAGGGTTGCCCCACCATAAAAATAGATACTAACAAAAACCCAAGTAACGCCAAAGCCAAAGAGACCCAAGCCATAGAGGTAAGCTCTGAAAGCTGCCTGTTTTGGACTATCAGCAGTGTGCCATGATAAAAATAAAGCAACTAGTGAAATAATTGCTAAATAAGCATGGTCAAAAGGGGCAAAGGATAAGGTTAATAACAGTCCTGCAAGAAAGGTTATTAAGCACCAAGTTCCGTTAGATAGATTCATAGAGTCTGTATATATTGAAAAACAAGATAGATTTTTTGTAATGTTAACGTAAATCTTGCCTGATAAAGTGGACTGTAAATAAAATGCGTTTGCTTACGCTTCTCTAATAGTATCTATGCGGCTAATTTACGAAGTGCATGAATAAAAAGTGTTGGGTTATAAAAAGCATGTAACTCAACCTACGCGACAAGGTTATATTTAACGTGTAATACTGTGGAAATAATAATTAGTTAGCTATGATAATGCGTAGGGCGAATAAGTATAGCGTCATTTGAAAACTATTATAAATTATGACGATGATAAATAAGATGTAATAACAACCTTTTTAGTAAATGACGCTAGGCTTATGAGGCTGTAAAAGTATTCCGAGATTAAGTAAAAAACTATTTTGGCAATTAAGAATCAATAGCTTACCGCTGTTTTTACTTTTTTAATGATCTTTTGAATATTTTCACAGCGATATCAGAGTTATTTTTTTATAAACTGATAAATATCGCCAAATCTGGCCTTCAATGTCATGACTTTTTCCTCTTTGTTAATTACAGAGAATTTATCAAATTTTCCTGCTCTTCCTAAAATAGAAATTTTTAATTTATCACCTTCAATTTCATAGTTTACTGGAGATTGATCGTAATACCCACCTTCACGAGGGATATGTTTAATAGTAACCGTACCATTCTTATTAAATATCCAAGTATCTTCCCGTTTGAGAGTTTTTTCAGATTTTTCAGATTGCTTGGTATAATCCAGAATCCATGAGCCTTGAATATTTTGAAGGGTTAGCGCGGTGCTTTCAGCATAGACATTGCCGCTGATAAATAAGACACTTGATAAGATAGTAGCTATAGTTATTTTTTTCATTTTCTTTAATCTAATTAATATTAAAAGACCATTATACAACACCGCTACCAATTTAAGACGGGATAAAAACAAAAACTAGTCGTGGCATTCTTGTCTTATTTAGTTAATGACAAAATCCTTGTATGTAAAGTGATTCTTAATTATAAAAAGACTTATAATTATTTTTTAAATGAACAACTCTATTCCTTCGTTATTCAAATTTTAATATATAGAATAAGCTCATTACACTCTACTCCCCTTGTATCTACGAGCTAACGCCAAATTATTTAGTAGCCAATAAATATTCTGATGCGACATCCCACATAGGTTTCCCTGTTGCCATGCTATTAACACTTGCCCAACCAGAAACCTTATAACTTTTATTAGCTCTTAGCAGTTGACCATTAGCGAGTCTTAATTCGGTAATTCGTTGTCCCATCACAGCAGTTGGGTTAATTTTATAGTGCATCCCCCCAACTCTTACCATATCCCCACCTTGTCTATAATAAGGATCTGGGTTAAATAAGTTATCTGCCACATCTTCTAAAATCGCTTTAATTTTCTGTCCTGATAATTCCTTAACATAGCTATTAGGATAAGTGATTGCCGTATGATTCATTAGGTCTTCAAAATAAAGCGTTTGCTTGGGTAACAAACTACTTCCCCAACGAAATCCTGGTGAAAAAGCAATCTCAGCCCCATTAATCGTTCGCAAAGCATTTAATAAAATTTCATCAAAACTTCCCTGAAAAGTGTCACGTCGATAAAGTAATTTATCAGTAACTGCCAAAGGTTGGCGTAAAGTTTTTAAAAAGGGTTGTCGAGTCGTATCAATAAAGGTTTGTAATTTTTTATCTGCGGCTAATAAATTAGAAAAAACAGGTAATAATTGATAATGAACGTGTTTTAATTTTCCCTTTTGAATGTCTAAATCTATCACGCCTAAAAATTTACCATGACTCCCTGCATTAGTTACCCAAGTTTTATTAACTAAGAAAGGTTTAGGAATCGCATCATGGGTATGCCCCCCTAGAATAATATCTAAGCCATTGATACGTGAGGCAATTTTTAAATCGACATCCATGCCATTATGAGATAACAACACAATGACATCCGCTTTTTTAGCACGCTGAATTTCGTCAATAATCGCTTGTAAATGCTGTTCTTGAATGCCAAATTGCCAATCTGGAATAAAACGTTGTGGATTAGCAATAGGTGTATAAGGAAAGGCTTGTCCAATAATCGCAACTCGCGCATTTTTTAACGGTTTAATGACATAAGGTTTAAAAACACGGGGATTACCAGTATCACTATTAAATTGCGCTTCTTCATTTAAGGCAACATTTTGGGCAACAAATTCCCCTTTAAATTGCGCTATATTTTTTTTAAATTGTTCAACACCATAAGTAAATTCCCAATGTCCTGTCATTACATCGACTTTAAGTAAATTGGCAGCTTCTAACATATCCCTACCCGCCGTCCATAAGGCAGTCGCTGAACCTTGCCAACTATCGCCCCCATCAAGTAGCAGCGTATTTTCTGAACCGCTTTGGTTTCTTAATTGATTAATTAACGTGGCAAGATGAGCGACTCCCCCCATTTTTCCATAAGTTTTAGCCGCCGCAATAAAATCAACATCACTAAAAGCATAAGCTTTAGCTGACCCTTTTTTTAAACTAAAGAAGTTTAAAAAGGCTTCACCTGTAATATGAGGGGGTAAATCTCTTCCACCACCAATAGCTTGATTAACACTAGGTTCACGGTAATAAATAGGTAATAATTGTGCATGAAGATCGGTAAAATGTAATAGTCGTGTATTGCCAAATGCTGGCAGTTGATACAAACTTTCTGGCGTAGAAGAAAAACCTCTAGCCAATTTAGGACATAAGCCCAGTATTGTTAAAGCGTGTAAAAACTGCCGTCGCTTCATTTAAAATTGTGATGCGATTTGAGATTGTATTTTTATTGCCATCGCTTTTCGATTCTGGGCATCGCGTATAGGTCTACCCACCACAATATAATCCGCGCCGTTTTGAAAAGCTTGTTCAACACTGACAACCCGTTTTTGGTCATCATCTTCACGATTATCAACAGGGCGAATCCCAGGGGTAATGACGAGCAAACGTGAATCAAGTTCTTTTCGGATCATTGAAACTTCAAGCCCTGAGGAAACAATGCCGTCACAACCAATTTCTAAGGCGCGTTTAGCACGTGATAAAACGAGCGCTTTAACATCACATTGAAAGCCTAAATCATCTAAATCGCCTCTATCCAAGCTAGTTAATGCGGTCACGGCTAAGACTTTTAAATCCCCTTTATTAGTTGCCGCCGCTTCCATAATCGCATTATTACCGTGGATAGTAGCAAAATCTACCCCTTTAGAACTTAAAGCCTTAATTGCTCGCCCAACTGTTGCAGGGACATCAAAGAATTTTAGATCAACAAATACTTTTTTATTACGTTGTTTGAGCCAATCAATAAAGCCAAAATAATCCCCTGACATAAATAATTCCATGCCGACTTTATAGAAAATAACAGAATCGCCTAGTTCTTCAACTAAGGCTTGAGCATCAGTAATACTAGGAACATCAAGTGCCATAATAAGACGTTCTTGAACAGGGATAGCTTTATTTGAGATAAATGACATGGTTTATTTAAACGTAAAATTTAAGTAACATAAGATATTAAAAAGGTATTATCTATGATGATTTTTTAGATATATTTAATAGATAAGATTTCGTAATCTATATCACCCCCAGGGGCTTTAACAGTCACAACATCTTCTTTTTCCTTGCCAATTAAAGCACGTGCGATAGGTGAGCCTATAGAAATTCGGTGTTCTTTAATATTTGCCTCATCTTGACCTACAATTTGATAAGTAACCACTTCATCTGTTTCAAGGTTTTCAATTTCAACGGTTGTTCCAAAAATGATTCGACCATTCGCATCTACTTGAGTCACATCAATAATTTCTGCATTAGATAATTTACCATCAATATCTTTAATACGACCTTCGGTAAAACTCTGTTGTTCCCGTGCGGCATGATACTCTGCATTTTCTTTTAAATCACCGTGTTCACGTGCTGTTGCAATATCTGCAATAATACGAGGACGTACCACTGATTTTAATTGTTCTAATTCGGCACGTAATTTATTTGCACCTACAACAGTTAAAGGGACTTTATTCATTGATTACTCCAATTTTTAATTTAAAAAACCTGAGAATTTTCCAAGAATACTCAGGTTTAAAGGTTTTAATTATTAAAAATAATACTTAATTTAAACTTGCATGTAAATCTTGTAAGCAATTTACATTGCCTGCACCTAATTCTCCTAAGGCATAACAGGCAGCTTTTGCCCCTGCTAAGGTGGTGTAATAAGCCACATGATGTTGTAGGGCTTCTCGACGCATGGTAAATGAATCGGCAATGGCTTTGGTACTGACAGCGGTATTAATAATCAGTTGAATTTGATCGTTTTTAATCATATCAACGGTATTCGGTCGTCCTGCATTGACTTTATAGACTTCATCACAGGGAATGCCTGCAGCTTTTAATACTCGAGCTGTTCCACGGGTGGCAACAATTTCATAATCTTTTGCCACCAGCATTTTAGCCACGTCGATAATTTTAATCTTATCTTCATCACGAATACTAATTAATACTTTGCCCGTATGGCTTAAATCAACGCCTGCGGCACGTTGTGATTTTGCAAAAGCTTCACCAAAGGTTTTACCCACGCCCATGACTTCACCCGTTGATTTCATTTCAGGGCCAAGAATAGGA
>DAOUTG010000083.1 GCA_030626845.1 Methylococcaceae bacterium | reverse complement strand
TAATGATGATTCAGGATGTCGATTTCGCTTTGTTTGCGCTTGACGATGACGATGCACACTGCTTTTTGAGCGACCAACAATTGAAGCTAAGTTACGAACAGTTTGCTTGCCTGTTGTAATTTCAGCGATAATTACGTGACTAGCTGCGCGTATTTTCTGTGTTGTTCTGTTTTTTTAGTCATTAACCTATGATACAAGAATATCGCAGTTAGTTCTTTATTTTGTCCCGTCTTAAGTTGGTAGCCCTGGTGTTTTTCTATTTCTTGGTCGGCGGCTGAAAGCACTGAGGCTATTTTTTGTTGTTCTGGGAGTGGCGGTAATAAAACTGGAAATTCTTTTAACTGAGTTGAGTTAATGCTAGCAAGGTTTGTACTTCTTTTTGCACAGCTTAAAAAATATGTTTTGCCATAAAAACTACCCGCAAGAGTTGAAAGAAAATATGAAATAACTTTTGTTTTATCTGCTCGCACAGCAAAAACATGATTTTGATGTACGCATGGAGATATTTGTTCTTTCCATATATCTCCCCTCCCCAACTTATCAAAGTCACCACCTTCAGTCATTAAAACATCATCATATTGAAGCGAGTACCTTTTAAGCTGAAACCTTTCTATTTGTATTGTTTTAATTTCATCTAAATTTAAGTGACCATCTTGAACATTTGCAACGCGCAAATACGGTACTTCAATTGGGTATTTTAATCCTTTTTTTCCTTTAGCAACGCCAGTTTTTACCTCGGCTACCTTTGATAAAGGAAGTCTATCCCAACCATCAGGCAACATAACCCAACTCCTCCAAATATCCCGCCATTTCCTGCTTAACCGCCACTAACTCACCCTCAAGCTGCTTAATATCCATCTGAACGCCATTAATATCAATCTCCGACTCTTCCTCAAAGGTATCCACATAACGCGGAATATTCAAATTAAAATCATTCTCCTGAATCTCCTCAAAACTCGCCAAATACGCATACTTATCAAGCGACTCCCGCGCCTGATAAGTCGAAACAATCTTATCAATATCGCTTTGCCTTAACTTATTCTGATTTTTATTGTCCTGATACTCACGACTAGCATCAATAAACATCACCGAATTATCCGACTTATCACGCCGAAACACCAACACCGCCGCAGGAATCCCCGTCCCATAAAATAAATTAGACGGCAATCCAATCACCGCATCTAACAAATTTTCCTCAATCAACTGCTGGCGAATCTTACCTTCACTCGAAGCTCGAAATAATACCCCATGCGGCACAACCACCCCCACACGCCCCGAATCCTGTGTAGTGGTTTCAATCATGTGAGAAATAAACGCATAATCCCCCTTAGACCTCGGCGGGACACCTCGATGAAAACGCTTAAACGGATCATTCTCAGCCGTACCATGCCCCCACTTATCCAAAGAAAACGGCGGATTAGCCACCACCACTTCAAACTTCATCGTGGTATCATCTTCAATCAACTTAGGACTGCGAATCGTATCACCCCACTCAATCCGTGCATTATCCATCCCATGCAAAAACATATTCATTTTTGCCAAAGCCCACGTTGCCCCTGTAATCTCCTGACCATACAAAGCAAAATCCTTCTTACCTTGCTTCAACAACTGATTACCACACTTAATCAACAACGAACCCGAACCACAAGTAGGGTCACAAATACGCTCGCCTGCTTGCGGATTAATCAACTCAGCAATTAACTCTGACACCTCGGCAGGGGTATAAAACTCACCCGCCTTTTTACCTGCACCCGCCGCAAATTTAGCAATCAAAAACTCGTAAGCATTACCGATAACATCTAAATTACCAATCCGCGAAGAACGTAAATCCAAACGACTATCATTAAAATCTTCTAACAAATGTTTTAAACGTGAATTTCTATCCTTAGTTTGTCCTAAATTCGCCTCAGAATTAAAATCAATATTTCTAAAAACCCCCGCTAATTTTTGCTTATTAGTTTCTTCAATCTGCTCTAAAGCAATATTAATCACCTCACCAATATTTGACGCATTGCGCTGTTCATATAAATCTATAAAACGACACTCTGGCGGCAAAACAAAACGCTCACGTTTTAGGCGGCGCAAAATCATCGCTTCATCATCGCTATATTTTTCTTTCAAAGTTTGGTAATGCTCCTGCCAAACATCAGAGACATACTTAACAAATAGCATCACCAAAATATAATTTTTATATTCCGAAGCATCCACCGCCCCGCGAAAGGTATCGCAAGCCTTCCAAAGTACCGTGTTAATCTCTTCCTGTGCTATTTTGTCACTCATTCATTTATTCCATTTTAATAGTTTTCTTCATTACACAACTGCTGTAAAAGATTTTTAATAAATCCAACCCTTTCTTCTAAATCAGCAAACTTTTTAATAATATTTAACTGTTCAGTGCCTTTAAGTTGATAACACTGCGCCTTCGTTTGTACTAATATAATAAGCTGTTCACTATTAATTTTAGGATTATCACCAAATACAATTCGCCCCCCTGAATCACTAAATTCAATTTTCTTTAAACCTAAATGATTCGCTTGTTGTTTTATTTCACTAACAAAAAACAAGGCCTTCACCGCATCAGGAAATAAGCCAAATCGGTCAATCATTTCAATTCTTAATGCTCGCAACTCATCTTGTGTTTCCGTGTTTGCAATCCGTTTATATAACACTAAACGGGCATGAATATCAGGTAAATAGTCTTCAGGAATTAAAGCGGGGGTTTGTAAATTAATATCTACACCACGCTCTAAAGAAAGTTCCAGCTCAGGTTGTCCTCCTGATTTTAATGCCGCCACCGCTCTTTCTAATAATTCTGTATAAAGAGAAATACCCACTTCCTGAATTTGTCCACTTTGCCCATCCCCTAATAATTCGCCTGCGCCTCGAATTTCTAAATCATGTGAAGACAACATAAACCCTGCGCCTAAATCGCCTGAGGCTTCAACCGCTTCCAATCGCTTAATCGCATCTTTGCTCATTAAACTTTTAGGCGGAACAATAAAATATGCATAGGCTCGGTGATGTGATCGCCCTACCCTACCCCGTAATTGATGCAATTGTGCCAGCCCTAATTTATCGGCACGATTGATAACGATGGTGTTAGCCGTTGGCAAATCAATCCCACTTTCAATTATGGTGGTACTTAATAATAAATTAAAACGCTGATGATAAAAATTCAGCATAATACGTTCTAATTCTCGTTCAGGCATTTGCCCATGCGCAATTTCTATTCGTGCTTCGGGTATTAAAGTTTCTAATGTCAATGCCATTTTTTCCATGGTTTTGATATTATTATGTAAAAAGAATACTTGCCCCCCGCGTTTTATTTCCCGCAGGCAAGCTTCTTTTATTTGTGCATCCACCCATTCACTTATAAAGGTTTTAATCGGGTGACGATTAGGCGGGGGGGTCGCAATAATAGATATATCACGTAACCCTGACATTGCCATGTTTAAGGTGCGTGGAATCGGAGTTGCTGTTAAGGTTAATATATCTATTTCACTTCTAAGCTTTTTAAAATGCTCTTTCTGACGCACACCAAAACGATGCTCTTCATCAATAATTACTAAGCCTAATTGTTGATATTTAATCGTTTTAGAAAGTAATTTATGCGTGCCAATGATAATATCTACTTTGCCTATTGCTAAATCAGCATTCACCTCTTTTTGCTGTTTTGCGGTCACAAAACGAGAAGCGACCTCAACTCTGATTGGCCAGTCAGCAAACCGATCTCGAAAGTTTTGAAAGTGCTGCTGGGCTAATAAAGTCGTAGGCACTAAAATAGCCACTTGTTTCCCACTTTGTACCGCTATAAATGCCGCCCGCATGGCAACTTCCGTTTTCCCAAACCCTACATCACCACAAACCACCCGATCCATCGGTTGAGCGATTGCCATATCTTCTAATATTGTATCAATCGCTGTTTGTTGGTCTGGCGTTTCCTCAAATGGAAAGCTTCCTGCAAAAGATAAATAATCCTCATCTTCGATTTTAAACCCATGCCCTTCTTTTAACGCACGTTGGGCATGAATATCTAATAATTCAGCGGCAACATCATGTACTTTGGCAATCGCTTTTTGTTTCGCTTTAGTCCATTGCTCTGAACCCAGTTTATGTAACGGGGCAGTTTCTGCACTCATGCCTGTATAACGCCCAATTAAATTTAACGAGGTTACTGGCACATAAATCTTATCGCCCTTCGCATATTCAAGACTTAAAAACTCAGCTAAAAAACCACCGACATCTAAAGTTTGCAAACCTAAATAACGCCCTACCCCATGTTCTCTATGAACAACAGGATCACCCACCGTTAATTCATTAAGATTATTTACTATATTTTCCAGCTCTTTAACCGCTGATTTACGACGTTTTCGCTGACGGGCTTTTTCTCCAGATAAGCAGTTTTCTGGAATAATTGCTATTCCAAGATCTTTTGAATAAAAGCCTAAATATAAAGGCGCAACAACTAAGTTTAATTTATTTTCATTGTCTAAAAACTGCGCCCAATCACTCATTTGTTTAAATTTAATTTGATTGGTATTCAGCTTTTCAATCAATGCTTCTCTATGACCTGCAGTTTCTGCAATTAATAAAATTTTACCTTCAAAATCATTAATAAAATTTTGCAATCGCTCGGCGGGATGCTTTAAACGGGCATCAATAATCAAACTAGGTAATTCTTCACACCCTAAAGAAACCGTTTCATTTTCAAGGTTATCAGTAATAACCAGCCGTTTAAAAGGACGAATTTTTGTTAAAAATTCTTCGCTATTTAAAAATAATTGTTCAGGCTTAAGTAATGGACGTTCTATATCATATTTTCTTTGCTCAAAACGTAGCTCTGCTTCATTATAAAAATTAGCGGAAAGTTCTTCAAAACCATCGGGTAATACCAGCACCGTACTCTCAGGTAAATAATCAAATAAAGAGTCGGTTTTATTTACAAATAAAGGTAAATAATATTCAATACCACTAGGGGCTATCCCTTTACTCACATCAATATATAACGAATTAGTAAGGGAAGTCGTTGGAAATTGCTGTCTGAATTTTTGTCTAAATAGTTTAATAGATTCATCAGTTAATGGAAACTCACGTGCTGGAAACAGTTGTATAGAATCAACTTTCTCTATCGATATTTGGGTTTCAACATCAAAGGTTCGTATGGATTCTATTTCATCATCAAATAATTCTATTCGGTAAGCCGTAGCACTTCCCATGGGAAATAAATCGACAATTGAACCCCGTACCGCAAATTCTGCATGTTGGTAAACTTGTGAAACACGTTGATAACCAACACTTTCAAACTTTATCGCATTCAATTGTAAATTAAAAATACCCCCTACTTCTAAAGAAAAACTATGCGCTAAAACATGTTCTCTAGGGGCTAAACGGTGCATTAAGGTGGCAAGTGAAATAATCACAGTGCCTCGTTTAGTCTGTGATAATAAGGCTAGGGTTTTTAGTCGTTCAGAAATAATTTCGGGTAATGGCGAAAACACATCATAGGGCAAGGTTTCCCAATCGGGAAATTGCAAAATAGGATAACTATCATTTAGAAAGAAATTTAATTCCTGCTCCAAACGCAAGGCAGACTGCGTATCTGCGGTAACAATAATAAATAAGCGGTTTTCATTTTTGATACTCGAAGCTAAGGCTAAGGCATCACCACAACCCTTAACACCTGACCAGTATAAAGGCTGATGTGCTTTGTGAGGAATTTTAGGAGAAAAAATAGAATATTTTTGATTAGCCATGAGAATGAATCAAGAAGAAAGATAAATTTTTTATAAGTAGAATTTAGTAATGATAACTCTCATCACTGATTACCATAATCCCATCTATTTCTACCCCGACACCTTTAGGGAGTTCTGCCACGCCAACAACCGCTCTAGCAGGATAAGGTTTTTCAAAATAATTACGCATAATTTCATTAACAAGTGGAAAATTTGATAAATCAGTTAAAAATACAGTCAATTTAACAATATCGGCTAAATTTCCCCCTGAAGCTTCTGCAACCGCCGTTAAGTTATCAAAGACTTGTCTAATATGCGCTAAAATATCACCTTCTAAAATTTCCATTGTTTCAGGCACTAAAGGTATTTGACCTGATAAATAAACTGTATTACCCGTTTTAATAGCTTGTGAATACGTCCCTATGGCTTGAGGGGCTTTCTGGGTCTGAATAATTTGTTTGTTCATATTAGGCTTTAATTCGTGTAAGTTTTAGGACAATAGGAAGTTTTTTGAGTTGGCGCATAATATTTGCTAGATGTATACGATTTCTCACAGAAAGGGTAATTAAATCAACCGAAACTTTATCATCTTGATTCACCACATTCACATTTTCAATATTTGATTCCATTTTAGAAATGATGGCGGCAATAGTTGCTAATGTTCCCTTTTGGTTCATTACCTCTAAGCGAATTCCTGTAGAAAAATCACCCCCCGCATCTTCACTCCATTCAACATCTAACCAAGTTGTTTTCTTTTTTCTGACATCATGACTATTATTGCATTCATGATGATGAACAACAATACCTTTACCAGGGTTAAAATAACCCATAATATGATCGCCTGGAATAGGATGACAACATCTTGCTAGTGCCACCACCATCCCTTCCGTTCCTTTAATTGTTAACGGTGTTTTAACGCCCTCATTATTTTCTAATTTAACCGCTGCATAAATATCATCTTGCTTAATTTGTTTTGCGATTAGAAAAGGCATCTTATTACCTAAACCAATGTCCTCAAGTAATTCATCCATAGAATTCATGTCCATTAATTCTAGTAATTGTATTTCACGCTTTTGAGGAATGTTATTTAATGATAAACCTAAATCTTGTAATTCTTTTTCCAATAACCGCTGCCCTAATTGAATCGCTTCTTGTTGTTGAAAATGTTTTAAATAATTTCTAATGCCTGCACGTGCTTTTGCCGTCACCACATAATTAAGCCAAGTAGCATTAGGCCTTGCCCAACTAGTGGTAATAACTTCTACCGTCACCCCGTTTTCAAGCGGCGTTTGCAAAGAAACCAATTGTTTATCAATTCGTGCCGAATTGCAATGTGTGCCTATATCGGTATGTACCGCATAAGCAAAATCAACAATCGTTGCGCCTCTAGGTAACTTAATTACGCTGCCTTGTGGTGTAAAAATAAAAATTTCCTGTGGAAATAAATCTATTTTTAAATTCTCAATAAACTCCAGTGAATTACCTGCATATTGCTGTATTTCTAATAATTCTCGTAACCACTCATTGGCTTGCGCTTGAAAATTTCTATTACTCTTATCTTTATACAACCAATGCGCTGCAATTCCTGATTCAGATATTCGATGCATTTCACGCGTTTTGATCTGAATTTCTATCGGCACGCCATAAGGACCACTTAAAATCGTATGCAAAGCCTGATAACCATTAGCTTTTGGCAAAGCAATATAATCTTTAAATCGTCCAGGTATAGGTTTATATAAATCATGTACGCCCCCCAAAATACGATAACAACTATCAACTTCTTCTACAAGAATCCTAAAAGCATAAACATCAAACACATCAGAAAAGGATATTTTCTTACGCTGCATTTTTTTATAAATACTCGGAAGGTTTTTCTCTCGTCCCACGGTATCAGATTCTAAATGAACTTCATTTAAACGATTTTTAATCGAATTTTCTATGGTTTCAATGATTTCCTTACGGTTTCCCCGTGCTTTTTTAACGGCTTGCTTTAATATTTTATAGCGCAAAGGATACATAGATTTAAAACTTAACAACTCCAAGCGATGTCGCATTTCGTTCATATTCAACCGATTGGCAATGGGAACATAAATATCCATCGTTTCTCTGGCAATACGTCGTTTTTTAGGCGGAGGCATTGCTTCTAATGTTTGCATATTATGTAAGCGATCAGCCAGTTTCACCATAATAACCCGTAAATCCACCCCCATTGCCAAAAACATTTTACGAACATTTTCTGCTTGCGTTTCAGCACGTGATTTACCATCAATTTTAGTTAGTTTGGTAACACCATCAACTAACTTTGCAACGAGTTCACCAAACTCAAAGGTAATCTCTTCTTTGGTTATCCTCGTATCTTCAATAACATCATGCAAAATTGCAGCGATAATACCATGCATATCCATTCGCATTTCAGCCAACAAAATTGCAACTGAAACAGGATGACAAATATAAGCTTCGCCACTTTTTCTAAATTGCCCTTGATGCGCTAACCTTGCATAATTATAGGCTGCAACCACTTTATCAATTTGCAATCGTTCTAAATAATTTTCCAAAATTGAACATAAACGCCGAATTAATTTTTCTTGTGGCTCTTCAATCTTATTATCCTTAAGCGCTTGTGACATAAATAACTCGTTTAATTAAATATTAATACCTGCTAAATGAACATCCCCTACTTGGTGTAATAAAGCAATATTATCGTCTGTAACCTCGCCTTGAGAAATTTCTCGTAATGCAACCACAGTATCTTTATCTTTGCCTCGTTTTACAAAGGGCTCTGCACCTCTATTAAGCTGACGCGCTCTTTTACTTGATAACAATACTAATTTAAAACGATTTTCTACGTGATCTAAACAATCTTCAATAGTAACTCTAGCCATCTGCTTAATCTCTTTATTAAAAAAATATATATTATATGAAAAACATTTACCCTAACTAATAAATGTTTCACCTTACCTTTCTACTTACATAAAAAAACCCTCACTACCGTATGATAGTGAGGGTCTATCCCTATCTAAAAACTAATGTTTTCAGATATTTTTCATTAGATGAAAGATGGGATTAATGGTGCATCAACCTGAACCATTTGACGGTTACCTTCTTCATCAAAGAAGAATAGTAAACCAGCAAAACGGCTGTCTGGATCATAGATCAAGTCAGCTAAACGGTAAACTTCCCATGCAGCGTCAGAAGCTGTTACTTCAACAGTTCTAGTCTCACCTGGAGCTAGAGGACTATTATCAGAAACAGTTAAACCTTCTTCTGCTAACAAGTCATCTGGATAACCTGTTTCATCTTCATATACTTCAGCGTCTAAGAAACGTACAGAAGCTGTCATGAATTCGCCTAATTGAACCGCAACATCACCATTGTTAGTGATAGTCAAGGTCATTTGCATAGCACGACCTGGAACACGGTAAGTAGCATCTTCAACTTTAACAACAACCGTAGCAGCATCCATTTCAATGGGTTGAATGCCACGCATTAAACCAGCTTGAAGCGGTGTTGTTACAGGATATGCTTCGTTAGTAGATCCCATAGAAGCTGCGATGATAACAACAGTTCCAAGAGCAAAAGCCATACCAACTTTTTTATCAGTAGCTGAAATTAAAGTATCAGCTTTACCATCAATGATAGCAATACTACGAGGGATAAACAGTGGGCGTTTAACCCAGAACAACAACCAAGCTACACCAATTGAGTACCAGAAAGCGTGCCAGAAAACAATGTTATCCAAAGCATAGTCTTCTAGGTCAATAGTTTCACCAGTCAATGTTACGATTGGGTTAACAAAAGATCCCATAGAACCAGTAATGGTTACCCATTTACCTGGACCGATGATAGGACCACCACCTTGAACGTTCATCATCGTATGAACATGCCAGTCACCTGGACGACGAGCTTTTAATAAAACTTTAAACTCGTAAGTGTCACCTAGTTCTAAACTTACTGAACGAGGGACTAATTGACCACCGATCCAAGAACCTGCACGAATAAATACAGGTCCTGGAATACCAATGTTCAAGAAAGCAACTTCTGGTTTATCAACAGTTTCTGGCCAACCCGCGAAAACGTGGAATTTACCTGAAATCGTCATTGTCTCG
>DAOUTG010000113.1 GCA_030626845.1 Methylococcaceae bacterium | reverse complement strand
ATAGTTTTGCTCAAAATGCAGGGGCTTTTCATGGTGATATTGGTATTACTAGCGATATTTTTCCGATTGATAGCTCAAAAGGCTTTCCTCAAGATGATGGAAAACAGGATGATCCTGAAATAACACGACAGAAATTAGATGATGTGACTTTTATATACAAACTTTAGCCGTCCCGGCAAGACGTAATATAGGGACAGAAGCGGTTAAAAAAGGTCAATTATTATTTGGTTTAGCGGGGTGTGGTAGTTGTCATATTCCAACGTTAAAAACAGGGAACTTGGAGGGCGTTAAAGAAGTTTCAAATCAAGTTATTCATCCTTATACCGATATGTTACTTCATGATATGGGGGATGGACTGGCTGATAACCGACCTGACTTTAAAGCCGACGGCAAAGAATGGCGAACACCGCCTTTATGGGGCATTGGTTTAACTCAAACGGTTCACAATCATACTTTTTTCTTACATGATGGGCGTGCGCGTAATTTAATGGAAGCGATTATGTGGCATGACGGTGAAGGGAAAGCATCAAAAGACTATGTTAATAATTTAACCGCTGAACAACGTGAACAATTGATTGAATTTTTGAATTCACTATAATAAATAATAATCTCTATCAATGTATTTGGCAGAGATTATTTAAACGTTAGAGGCGTTATGGATACTTTTTTACAAGCAACAGTCATGTCTTTTCGAGAAGGTTTGGAAGGTTTCTTAATTGTTATTATTTTATTAAAATTTCTTGATAAAACAAACAATAAGCCTTTAAAAAAACAAGTCTGGTATGGCGTAGGCGGTGGGATAATAACATCACTTTTACTAGGACTTTTTTTATTCGGACTCTCATCTTATGTAGGCGGGCTTAAAACAACGGCAAAATTATGGGAAAGTGTGGGCGGAATGATTGCTGTCATACTGGTCACCACGTTTGTTATTTGGATGATTCAGCATGGCAATCAAATTAAAAATCAAATCGAACAAAACGTTGCCAACCATTTAACTAAAAATGGAATAATGTTACTCACATTATTTATGATCGCCCGTGAGGGAACGGAAATTGCCATTTTTTCATTTGCAGGAAAATATACGTTAATGCCTATTATAGTAGGCTTAGTTCTTTCAATTATTTTAGTATTATTAATTCATTATTCGCTGGTTAAAATTAACCTTAAAACTATTTTTAGCCTAACCTTAGGTTATTTAATTATTCAAGCAGGCTATTTATTTGGCTATAGTCTTCATGAGGGGTTATCTGCGGCAAAAAGTTTAGGTTGGATACAAAGCGATAGTTTTATTTTTAGCAAAGCTTTTAATCTTTCAGATACGTTAATGAATCATAAAAAAGGTGTATTAGGTCTTCCCCTAAATGTGACCTTAGGTTGGTATTCAAAACCTGAATGGATACAATTTATTTTACAATATGTTTATACCTTTAGTTTATTAAGCTATTGGCTACAGAAAAAAAATTAATGCTAGGAAACCAATCGTCAATGATGACGATTGGTTTAAAGTTTATTAGTCTTTAAAGACTTCAACATCACCAGGATGTCTTAGCATTTTATTAACTTCATCCAGATGTAATTCTTCATTAACAATCATTTCTCTTGCATATTCTTCGAGTAAAATAGATTCACCGCCGTCTGCAATTTTTAATAACTTATAATAACTTTTAAGCGCTGTTTTTTCGTGAACTAAACTTTCTCGTAAAATATCCCCCATATCATGCTGTTCTGTCTCTAATAATTGACCAATTTTAAGCGAGGGATGTCCACCTAGTAAAGTAACTAATTCCCCTGCTTTATGGGCATGAACCAACCCTTCTTGTGCATTATTTTTCATCCAATCAACAATAGGAATACGAGTGTATCCGTACACCATTAAAGAATAATGCGTATAACGGACAACCCCAGCTAATTCAACTTCCATTATTTTATTTAGTAAATCAATCGCTTTCTTAGTATTTTCTTTAGTCATCATAAACCTCTTTTTTTAATTAAAGAAGTCGTAGTATAGGGATAGAAAAATAAAATATCAATCTTTTATTGCAAATGATAATGATTCGTATTAAGATTACCTTAAATTAAAAACTGTCTTTCACAGGCACAAGTTTAAACAAAAAAAGTAATGACATTTTTTTCTTTCTATAATCAATATTTTAAATTAGGTGAAACCTTATGAGTAGCAATCCTTTTCCTTTTTGGACAATTAAAAGTAATGATAAGCCTCAGAAAATTGAAGCCCGAATTGCATTATTAATTCGACTTTATTTAGCACAACCTGAATTGCAAACAGCAAAGGCAATTATTGACCATCTTAATGCTATTTTAGTTGCGCCTGATTACATCACGGATGTAAAAACGCGCTGTCAATATAGACAACTTGCAGAACATTGGCGACTTATTGCTTGGTTAGTCGCACCTAAACCTGTTTCCAAACTTAAACCCATTTTAAAGATGGAATTAAAACAATTACCCTTATAAAACTATTATTATGAATTTACTATCTGAAAAAATTGATGATTCAGTTGCTAATTTACCGAGACTAGTAACGATTATTTGTCATCTAATGACTTGTTACGCAATGCATCCTTGTGAAGAAATAGCAAAAAATATAAATCGACATATGCAGGTTTTACTTTCATCGGCAGCGGCAATTGAATTAGGGGAATGGAGAGAAACTTTTCTTCAATTACAAATTCAATGGGATGCCATTAGCCAACGTTATGAACATCAAAAGAAAATGGAAAGTTCTGTTTCTTTGCACTAAAATTTAACCATTAACGCAGGAGTTATGCAATGTGCCTTCAATGTTTAAATAATAAACCTATAAATAGAAAAAAAGAAATGCGGGTTAAGCTGTGGCAATTAGATCATATTTATCATTGCGTCATTATAGGAACGTGTTTAACACTTGTAGAAGTAAAAAAAATACTCAATGGATTAAAAGTAGATTGTAATTATAACGCGTATGAAGTGCATACAAAAATTGTCACGTTGTCTGCAAATAATAATTATTGTAGTAAAAGAATCCAAAATTATTTAGATAAAAAACTTTCCTTGGCTATCAAAAAAACAAGGAAAATGAATTGTTGTGAGCTAAAAGAAGAATGGAGGAATGTCCTAAAAACAGGCGATTTTTTAGGTACTTTTTGGGCATTACTTTCTCATCCCTATACGGATGAAACAATGAGAAGATTTTTTTATGGCGATATTCATATGTTATCTCATCTTTCAGGTGCCTCTAATCGTGTTGATTTAAAAAAATTAAATCAACTCGAACAAAAAGCGAGTAATTGGTCTAAGGTATTATCAACTAAAGATTCAGAAAATGAACAATTAAAAATACTTAATTTACAGCAAGCTGATTCCATTAGAACTCAGGAAAATTTTATTGAAGAATTATCAATTCAAATAAAAAAATTAGCGATAAAAAATGAACAACTCGTAAGATGGGTAAGCATAGAATTTGTAGGATGGGTAGAGTGTAATGAGCGATAGCGAAATGGAACGAAACCCATCATTTCATGCCATCGCCTTGATGGGTTTCGCTCCATTTCGCTATCGCTCATTACACTCTACCCATCCTACAAATTCTGTGCTTACCCATCTT
>DAOUTG010000035.1 GCA_030626845.1 Methylococcaceae bacterium | reverse complement strand
CTTGTTCTTCAAAAATTAATGCTGTTTTTTCAGGAAACAACCGACTTGCTTGTTCAAGATTATTAGCAATATTGAGCGAAATTTTTTCTGTTATAACAGTTTCTGGCTCATTTTCTTTTTGAACCGATTTATTGACTGATATTTTTTCAATCTGACAAAGTAAACCTCGAAGTTGATAAGTTCCAAATCCTTTATCATAAGGCGGTTGGTCAGAAGTTAATAAATTTGCATTAGATTCCCACAGACCAAACCCTGTACTTGCTTTTTCAGGAAACCACCAACCATGATCGATACTCACCACCCCTTCTTTAATATCTGTGGATAACCACGCTTTCATTTTTATTTTGTCACGGGGAGAACTCACATAAATCCACTCATCTTGTTTTATTTCATGAACTGCGGCGGTATTTGGATGAATTTGCGCTAAGGGATCAGGGCGTTTTTTTCTTAAAATATCAATTTGCCGATGCTCACTATGAAAAAAACCTCGGTTTCTTGCCCCTGTGATTAATACATAAGGAAATTTCTTATTGGTTTCAGGCTGACTAATAGGACTTTCTGGCGGTTCTTTATAAGTCGGTAAAGGATCATAGCCTGACATTTCCAACATCTCGGAATACAGCTCTACTTTTCCTGATAAAGTTTGAAAACCATTTTTCTCAAATTTTCGGTATTCATGTGGCGGAAAAACAGTTACTTTTTCTTTTAATTCATTAAAGTCTATTCCTAAAGGCTCTAACCGATAATTAATAATATCTTCCACCGTTTCGTCCGCACCTGGAAGATTAAGCCGTTGGGCTAAATCAATCATAATATCTTCATCAGCCCGACATAAACCTGTTTGTAATATTTTAGGTTGCGCTGTCACTGAATTTTGAGCAATAAAAGGCAGTTCGATAATTTGATTGATTTCAGGCCAAAAAGAAGCAGGCAAAATATAATCGGCTAAGGCAGCAGTGGGGGTTTTAAACATATCCACCACCACCAATAAATCTAATTTTAATAACGCCTCATAAACCTTTTTAGAATTAGCAACCGTCGTTAATGGGTTACTACCAAAATTCAATAACGCTTTTATTGGATAAGGTTTACCCGTTAGCATGGCATCAAATACGCTAGGTACATGTGCTGAAGGTAACATTGCCATTGAGCCACTCAGAAACTTAAATTGCTCACCGCCCAGTCGTTTTTGTGCCACATCCCAAGGTAATTTATCACGCATCAAAGGGTAAGAATGAATAATATTCATCCCTAAAATATCGCCCCCAGGAATATCAATATTCCCTGTAATTCCTCTTAGAATGGCAATCGCCCGCACTGTTTGTAAAGAATTTGTATTTTGTTCTATGGCAACGCCCCATTCGATTACAGAGGGTTTATCAAGCGCGTAACGTCTTGCGGTAGTCACAATATCATTGACGGGAAGCCCTGTAATTTCAGCCGCCCATTGGGGGGTAAATGTTTTTACATGCGTTTTTAATTCACTAAATCCTGTTGTCCATTTTTCAACAAATTCTTTATCATAAATATTTTCATAAATAATGACATGAATCATCGCTAATGCGAGGGCATCATCTGTTCCAGGACGTAATGGCAACCATAGTTTACATTCTTTGGCTGTTTCAGAGCGTCTAGGATCAATAGTAATACCAAAACTACCTTCATCTAAAACTTTTCGTACCGCAAAGGATAACTCACCATCAGGGCCACTCACTAATGGATTACGCCCCCAAAATAAAATCGTTTTAGGGGAAATTTCACCATATAAATCAGCACTCACAAAGCCCCCGTAAGTATGATTACTTACGGTAATTCGGGGAATAAAACAGTTTGCAAACCCAGGTTCATACCAATTAGGCGTTCCTAGTGTATTAGCAAAACGAATCAAGTGCATGTAATGATGCCGCCCTGTTCCTTGACCTAGCGCAATGGATTCTGCGCCTAAAGTATGACGAATAGTATTAAGTTTTTCTACAATTTCATCAAGTGCCACATCCCAGCTTACTTCTTGCCATTGATTAGCACCCCGTTTACCTACTCGTTTCAAGGGGGCTAAAATTCTATCAGGGTGATACATCATATTAGGGGTTGCTAGCCCTTTACTGCAAAACTGCCCTAAATTAAAAGGTGAACCCGTTGCAGGTCTGACTTTCGTTAATTTATTATCCTTTATTGTTAAGGTTGCAGCACAGCCTCCATGACAAATTCGACAAACACTTTGATAAGTTTTTTCTTTATTTTTAGACATAGTTTACTAATTGATAGAAGCCGAATTATTCACCGAAACAAACCAATACTTTACAGTTCTCATTAACAATTTTAGCGGAGTCATTCAACATATTGCTAAGTTCCTGAGGACTATTTAAAACGGCCGTCACCATATCATCTAAAGCAATCCGTCCTTCTTGATGTAATCTAATAATATCACTAAAAGCCCCACAAAGATGTCCGCGAGAACCAATAATTGAAATCGCATTAGTAATCATATGGTCAATCGCTTCAAGCACCAGTGGCGTACCACTCCGTGCTAATAATACCACGCGCCCATTAGGATTAATTTGACGAAACACTCGATTAACATTGTCTAAAAAACCCGAAGCTTCTGCGACAACATCAATATTCTGAGGGGGGTTATCAAAAAATTCATCGACAGAATAAACATGGTCACACCATTTCTTAGCAAATTCTCGCCGAAAAGCAACGGGTTCAACAATATGCACAGTAGAAGCCCCAAAAATTGATTTACTCAACATAGCCGTAAATAGTCCAATAGGGCCTGCCCCAAAAATAACCACCGAATCTCCACCTTTAACCTGTGTGTTTTGACAGGCAACATAAGCAACTGCAGCAGGTTCAACACAGGCAATCGCTTTAAGGTCTGTATCATTTTTTACCATAGCACTCACATCATGAGATAACATCGCTGGAATATCAACAATGGTTCCAAACAAGCCATCTTTTTCCATGCCTAATAACTGCGCATTATGGCATTGATTAAAATTTCCTTTGCGACAAGCATCACAATAATGACAAACAATAATTGATTCAAAAGCAACAATTGCTCCTTGTTGTAAATGAGAAATATTATCACCTACCGCAATTATTCTTCCAACCCCTTCATGTCCAATAACCCGCCCTTCTGTAGGAATATTTGCAGGGGCAGAACTTCTAATATAACCCGTTTTAGGGTTTTTTTCGGTTAAATGGACATCAGTTCCACAGATCCCCGCATAAAGCATCTTTACTCGGATTTCATCGGGTTTTAATGTTTTTAAGGTCCGTGTCTCCAATACCACTTGAGGATTTTTATAAGTTTGATGAGGACCTGGGTTTATAACACCCTCTATAGGTTCTTTATCAGCATAGACAACAATGACTTTAGTTTCCATAATAATGATTTTTTAAAATTATTTTGAATGATAGGGAATAGCTTAAGTTTTTATTCATAGACATATAAAAATAAAAAAATAAAAAAATAAAAAATAGTTGGCACTATATTTTAAAAATAAGTTTATAATATTTAGCTGAACTGGCAATATGATAACCTTCACCTCTACAAAAAAACAAGATAAAATAATTTTAAAGTTTTGTTTTATAGCGTGAAAAATTCTCATCGCTCTTAGCTAAATATCCATTCTATCTCATAAAATAATTAAGGAATTCAAACTAATGAATGACATTACGCAACAATTAAAAAAAATCATTACCACTGACCTTGACGTTAATGTCGATGAAACTAGTCTTGTTGGTGATATTGGTCTACTCGAAGGAGGGATAGGCTTAGACTCAATTGCTGTAATGGAATTAATTAGTATTATCGAACAAACCTTTGGTTTTGAATTTTCAGATGATGACTTAAATATGGACGCTTTTCAAACCTTAACGACGTTGAGTGAATTTGTTACTCAAAAAGTTTCTGCCCTAAAAATTTAAGGATAATAGTCATGAGCTCCTCTGTTAAAAAAGAATTAAACCTGTCATCTCGCCGTGGATATATTACCAATTTAGAGGGAAGTCGTCGTGGGTTTATCACTAACTATCCCAATGTAACCCAATGGAAACCATTGACTGATGAAAGTTTTTTTCCACATAAACCTTTAAATATTTATGTCCATATCCCTTTTTGCGCCCAACAATGTTCTTATTGTTATTATCGTGTGATTACAGGTGCAAAAAAGGCAGAAATGGATCGTTATACCGATGCAATATGTAAAGAAATGACAATGGTCGCAGCCCACCACCATTTAAATCAACGCCCTATTAAATCTATTTATTTTGGGGGGGGAACGCCCACTTTGTTACAAAAAGTACATTTGGCTAAAATCAGTCAAGCAATTAAAGATAATTTTAATGTTTGTGATGATGTTGAGTTTACCGTTGAAGGTGAACCTGTCACGATGACAGAAAAAACTGCAGAAAATTTAGCTGATTTACCGCTAAAGGTTACTCGAATTAGCATGGGGGTTCAATCTTTGGACGATGAGGTCGTTAAAAACACCCAGCGTAAAGATACAGCTAAAAAAGTCATTAAAGCCATTAAAAGGGCTCAAAGTGTTGGTGCCATCGTTAATATTGATTTAATGAGTGGTTTAGCAGGGGATAGCCTACCTACCTGGAAAAGCAGTGTCCATAAAGCCTTGGAAACTGGCGTAGAAAGCATTACCGTCTATAAAACAGAAGTCTTTGCAAATACCCAGTATTATAAAGATCTTCGGAAAGATGCGATTCATTTACCTAATGATGAGGAAGAGTTTGGCTATATGGAATATGCACTCGGTGCATTTGAAAAAGCTAATTATCTACCTTGGAGTTTTTTCACCTTTACTAAAAATGGGGATTACCCACATATCCACGCGCCTCGTCTATGGAGTGGTGAAGACTACCTTCCTTTAGGAACATCAGCTTTTGGAAAACTAGGAAATCAATTATTTCAAAATAGTAATGATCCTGAAAAATATATGGAAGTTATTGAATCAGGAAATTTTGCTGTGACACGGGGTCATACGTTAACGGCTAAAGATGAAATGGTACGCACTATTTTATTAGGAATGAAACTGATGAAACTAGATCTTGACCTTTATGAAAAAACATTTGGGTTTCGATTAGAAAAATTGTGTGCGAATGTAATGAATGAACTCATTGAAAATGATTTTATTAGCTTATCAGCGGCTATTATTCCAGGGGGACATCCTAGTGAAATAGTTATGACCCGAAAAGGTCTTCTACATGGTGATTACATTGGTAAACAATTAGGGCGGGCTATACAAAACCTTGATGCATAGTCTCTTTCCTATACAAAGCTTGAGGACTAAAAGTATAAAAAACCTCAAATCACTATCCCATAATAGTACCTCTATATATGTTGACATTAATATTAATCTGATTAAGAATTTATGAGAACCCATTATTTAACACTATTTCTTAGTCTTATCTTGCTCACAGGATGCCAATCAAGTTTTGGCCCTGGAGCAATAGATAACACCCATATCCCCTATAATCAAGCCATTGCTGATACACTCAACCAGCAAATGTTACTCAATTTAGTCCGCTTAAAATATCATGATGAGGCTTATTATTTAAAAGTGGGTAGTGTCACTGCCTCTTTAAAATTTACAGGTTCTGCGGGGATTAATACTAATATTGATTTAGGTCCTGGACGTAATGCCATTAGCCCTAATTTAGGTTTTGGTTATACTGATAGCCCAACCATTTCTTATCAACCTCTGACAGGTGAAGATTTATTTAAAAGTGTCTTAACCAACGTCCCCTTAGGAAAATTATTTGTTCTCTCTTCGACGGGTTGGAGTGTTAATCAAATATTTAGCCTCTGTGTTGATGAAATTAATGGGGTTGGTAATGCCCTTAGAGCCTCAGGACTGACACCTAAATTAGCCCCTACCTATCAAAAATACGAAAGAATATTGGTGTTATTAAAAACACTACAAGACGAAGGTAATCTAAAAATTGGTTTAAGTAGCAAAAAAGAAGGTGCATGGCTAATTAAGTTTGTAGAAACAAGCCAAAACCGTACAATTATCGAAAAATTAGTCACCTTACTTGGACTACCGCAATCAAGCCGCCTCGTTAACATTAATAACATAGGCTACTTAGACTTAGACGGTCAAGAGAATAATGATTCACTCACTATTTATACCCGTTCTATCTCTAGCATGTTATTTTATTTGTCACATAACGTTCAAGTTCCAAAAGAACATATTGAAGATGGCTTAGTTACCGTTACTAAAACAGCAGAAGGACAATTATTTGACTGGAATCAAACCCCAGCAGGTAAACTTTTCAGAGTAAAATCAAGTAGTAGTTATCCTGATAATGCATTTTTAGCTGTTTCCTATCATGACTATTGGTATTATATTGAGGAAAATGATTTACAATCAAAATCAACTTTTATGTTATTAATGCAATTATTTGATCATCAATCAGGTCGTTCAAAATCTACTAACCCTGTTTTAACAATACCCGTACGATAACATTTTAACTTAAAGAAATGATGAGCCAAGGATGGCAAATAACGTCTATCTTTACCATTATGCCCTCAGTAAAAATACCTTATGTGATCTAAATAATCACCAGCAGCTAAAACCTAATAATTGCTTAAAATGAAATTTACCTTACTGTCTACTTTTCCTAAAAAACTATTGATTTACATAAAAAAAATTCCTGTTTTTTTCAGTAAGGCTTTTTATCATTTTCGTCATTGGCTGCATGATGTCTTAGCCTATATTATTGTCGGTGTTTTACTTTTAAGTTTAACCTTTGCTTTTTTCTGGCCCACTATCATTATTACTATTCATTCAGGAGAAGCGGGGGTATTATATAAATGGTATTTTGGAACGGTAACCGATGAGGTTTACCCAGAAGGGGTTCATGCTATCTATCCTTGGGATACGTTATATATCTATAATGTTCGTATTCAAACTGTTTTACACGATTTTGATATTTTAACCAACAAAGGCTTGCCTATAAATATTAGCTTAGCTGTTCGTTATCGTCCTGAATATGAGATGCTTGGTGTACTGCATCAACAAGTAGGTCCTGATTACGTTAACACTATTATTGTGCCACAAGTTGAATCTGTATTACGAAAACGTTTAAGTCTTTATGATCCAGAATCTATTTATACCAATAAACACAATATTTTAACCAAAGTGGTCGAAGAGGCTTTAGAAGAACTGGGTAAAAAATATATTACCACTGATGGGATTATTATTCGCTCAATTACTTTACCAGATTCCATCCGAGATGCCATCGAAGATAAACTTATTGAAGAACAAAATGAAAAAAAATATATATTTACCTTAAAAAAAGAAAAACAAGAAGCGGAACGTAAACGCATTGAAGCCGAAGGTATCAAAGATTACCAAAATATTATTTCACAAACCCTATCAGAATCTCTTATAAAATGGCAAGGGGTAAAAGCAACTTTGGAATTGGCAAAATCTAATAATACTAAAATTGTGGTCATCGGTTCAGGAAAACATGGCTTACCTATTATTTTAGGCAGCGATGAAAGCAAGGCGCCGCTTTCAAAACTTAAAAAAGACTTAAAGAAACCGCCATCTAAGAAAAAAGAAAACGCTACATCCATTCCTAAGACTACCCCTATAGAAGAAAATGCTAAATAACCGCGTTATTTTTTTTATTGGTAGTCTAACCCTATTATTACTTAGCGGTTGCCTCGATGAGTCTTATGACAAAAAAAGTAAGGAGCGCTCTGACCTAGCAGAACTTGCTCAAGAGAGTAAACAACCTATTATTATTGGCATTTCTTGGCCAGAAACTAGCCCTTCATTTTTACAAGGTGTAAAACTTGCAGTAAAGAAAATTAATGCCGAAGGCGGCGTATTAAATCGCCCTTTAGAACTTATTATTAATACCGATGAAACAAAACTTTTTGAGTCACCTTTATCCACAAGTGAATATCAAAATATTGTCGTTAATATAGCTGACTCCTTTGCCAATAACCCCGATATGATTGCTGTTATGGGACATAGTGATTCAAACGCCGCCTTATTAGCCTCTGTTATTTATCAAAATAATGGTTTGCTCTTTTTTGCACCCACAGCAACCAACCTTAGATTAACCAATCATCAATTTGATTATTTTTTTAGAACGATTCCCAATAATTATGAAATGGGCATTCATATAGCTGATTATATCGCCGAACAGGGGTATAAAAAAGTCGCCTTATTATATGACCGCGACACCTATGCTACAGAATTAGCTGATACATTTTCAGGTTATGCTAATGAACAACATGGCACAGAAATTGTATTTAGCCGCTCATTTTTTAAAAGTAGTGTTAACTTAACGTCGTTAATTATTGACTTAAAAAAAACCGCTGAATTTGATTTGATCTTTGTCGCCTCTAATCCACAGTTTGTTAAAAATATTTATCAAAAAAGCCGTGATATGGGAATTAGAATCCCGTTTATCGGCGGAGAAACCTTAGCAAGACACGCCTTTTTAGCCAAAGTCATGGAATGGGAAAATGCTAAAAATATAAAGAAAACCATGATTCCCACTATTTTTAATCCCTTATTAGCTGAAAATCAAGCCTTTATGAAACTTTTTGAGGCGGCTTATCCAGATGATAATTATTGGCCAGAACAAAATGCCGCCTTAGGCTATGATAATATCATGCTACTGTCACATGCGATTAAACGCGCCCAATCAACAGTTCCAATCAGAATTGCCGATAGCTTACGCTATATGCAGCCTTGTCGAGGTGTTGCGGGTAACTATCAATTCTCAGAAGAGGGGGATCTTATTAGCAAGCCCTTTTATTTTAGAGAAGTTCATCAAGGCTTATATAGATTTCAACAACAAGCTAAAGAAAAAGAGGCTATCTCCAACACCATCGAAACTTGTAATCAAATTGACCGAGATGAGGATAGTATCCCCAATGATTTAGATAGTTGCCCTGATAACACCCCTGAAGAAATCGCTAAAGGTATTATTACCACAGGATTAATAAGAGGCTGTCCTCTTGATACAGATAAAGATAGTGTGGGAGATTATCAAGATAGTTGTCCAAAAAATACGCGAGAGGAGCTTTCTAAAGGGGTTAATGAAAAAGGCTGTCCTTTGGATACCGATGGCGATGAATCGCCAGATTATGAAGATGCCTGCCCTAACAATCCTGAATTAACTGAGTTTATTAGTGGGAAAAATTGCGTTGAAGATCGAGATGGTGATAATATTACCGATGATATAGACCAATGCCCTGATAATACGAAAGAAGAAATTTCAAAAGGCGTTAATAAAAAGGGTTGCCCTATAGATACTGACCTTGATAAATTAGTCGATTATCTTGATAAATGTCCTTCAAATACCCCTGAAGAAATTAGTCAAGGCGTTGATAAGACAGGCTGCCCTGCTGATAATGATAGTGATGGCATTCTTGATTATCTAGACAAATGTCTTCAAACGCCTGTTAATGCAGAAATTGATGAGCAAGGTTGTGGAATTACTAAACAAACTATCCTTCTACAAAATGCTGATCTTTATTTTGACAAAGAAAAAATCATCTTAACAGCAACAGGTAAAGCTTATTTAGAAGCATTATTTGGTGAAATAGAACTAAAAATGCTCAAAAAAATAAAAATTACCGTTCATACTGATAATCGAGGTGATAGTGATAAAAATCAAATTTTATCTGATGACAGGGCAAAAACACTGGCTAATTATTTAATTCAACGAGGCATTGATTCTGAAAAAATTATCTCAGAAGGAAAAGGGGATAGCATTCCTATCACGGATAATAAAACCCAAAAAAGTCGTAAACAAAACCGACGTTTAGAATTCATACTCATGCAATTTAAAGATAAAATACCAATAGCTATACTTACTGAGTAATTATTCATCTTAATTTAAATTAACTAAAATTAGTATAACTATTATGCATCAAATAATGATATTCAATTTCTTTGCCAGTTTACTCATTGGTTTATTAGGAATTAACCGTAAAATGGGTTTTTGGGGATATTTTTTTTCTTCATTGCTTCTAACCCCTTTAATCGGTATACTTTTATTACTTGTATCAGACTCAAGACCAAAAGTAAAAAGACAAGAAGAATAATTTTTTTCAATCTCTACTAGGAGACTATCAAATGGCAACAACCACCAAAGAAAATGCAACTAACACATCTGCAAAAACAGAGACCCCAGAAAAAGTTGAAAATACCGAATCAACGGGAAATCCATTAGATAATCGTGTTGAACGATTAGCGAATGCCCATGACGCTGTTAAAAATCATACTATGGGGGCTGTTACTGTCGGCTTTATCCCTGTTCCTTTAATTGATATGGTCGCGTTAACCGCACTTCAATTAAAAATGTTACATAGCCTTGCTAAATGTTATGACGTGCCTTTCACAAAAAACTTAGCAAAATCTATTCTTAGCTCATTATTAGGGGGATCAGCTGCAGTTACTATTGCAATGCCTGTAGGGAGTTTATTCAAAGCTGTGCCTATTATTGGACAAACCTCAGGGCTTATTAGCACGGCCACTATAGGTGCTGCTTCAACTTATGCGGTAGGTAAAGTGTTTGTCGCCCATTTTGAATCAGGCGGCACTTTCCTTAATTTTGATACTGAAAAAGCAAAAGAACATTTCAAAGAACTTTATGAGGAAGGTAAAAACTTTGTCAGTTCTGAAAAAACAGCCGAAGCAAAAGCTTAAGCCAAACCTCACAGGGTGGGTAATGCTCACCCTGTGTCGGCTAAACAGATTTTTTTAGACGTGCATAATAAAAACCATCCATCGCCTTATTCCCTGTTAGTATCTGTCGTCCTACCGTTTCTACCATTCCCCAATCAGCTTCTATCGGAATTTCAACACTATTAGCATGTTTTTCTAAAAAACTTTCAATCTGCAACTGATTTTCTTGTTTTAAAACTGAACAAGTCGCATACAATAAAATACCGCCTGAGGCTAATAAAGACCATGCAGCCTCTAAAATTTCAGCTTGTAATTTAACCAGTGTTTCAATATCACTGTTACGACGTAAAACCTTAATATCAGGATGACGACGTATCACCCCTAAGGCAGAACAAGGCGCATCCAAAAGAATTCGTTCAAAAGGTACGCCATCCCACCATGTTTCAGGTTGAGCTGCATCGCCTGTTATCAGCTTTGCCAATAATTTTAAACGCTGTAAATTATCTTTAACTCGTAATAATCGCGTTTCATCAATATCAACGGCTGTCATTTCTAATGACGGTTGCAATTCCAACATCGCCGCTGTTTTTCCACCAGGGGCTGCACATAAATCAAGCACCCGTTGTCCTTTTTCAAGTTGCAATAAAGGCGCTGCAAATTGTGCGGCTGTATCTTGTACAGAAACCAAGCCTTCATTAAAATAAGGTAATTGCTCAACAGGAATAGCTTGGGTTAATTTAATCGCAGTTTGACTAAAACTAATCATTTCAGCGGCTATCTTATTTTCAATTAATAGTTGATAATAATCGGCTTGACTTGTTTGTGCTAAATTAACCCGTAACACCATGGGTGGATGCTGATTATTTTGTTCAAAAATAGTCGTAGCTTGCGATTCCCAATTTTTTTTAATTCGTTCAACTAACCATTGCGGGTGAGAATATTTAGCGACAAAATTATTATCAGCTTTATCTTCTAAGATTTGTTGTTCACGTAAATACTGTCGTAATACGCCATTAAGTACACCTTTTGCCCATGATTTTTTCCCAACAGCCGCCACTGTTTCCGAAACCGCTGCATGCGTTTTAATCCGCATCGTTCGCAATTGATACAAACCTATCAGCATTAAAACTTTTATATCCGTATCTTTATTTCGCAAAGGTTTAGCTAATAATAGGCTTAATAAAAAATCTAAACGGTGATAATCACGTAATACGCCATAACATAAAGCCTGTACAAAAGCCCTATCTTTAGGATTATCTAAATTTTCTAAATAAGTATCTAGCGCAGTCGTTAAAGAACGACCCTCTTTAAGAACAGATAATAAAATTTGTGTCGCGGGTTTTCTTAAATTCATTAGCCTAATTTAATCCCATCAACCTTATGAGCATTCAAAAAAGCCTGAATAGGCAAACGTTTACCCCCAGGTAACTGTACTTCTTGTAAACTTAAAATTCCATCACCCGTACCGACTAACATCTGCTTACCCTCACTAAATACATAACCTGGCTCTAATTTTTGTTCACAACCTTTCATTATCTGAGTCACCCAAATTCGTAAATTTTTTCCCTGATAGCAAGTTTGAGCCACAGGCCAACTATTCAGACCTCGAATTTTACGATCTAATACTTCTACAGATTGTTTCCAATCCAATAAAGATTCAGACTTTTCAAGCTTCTCAGCATAATTTACCTGCTTTTCATCCTGAACTTCAGGTTGTAACTGGTTTTTTTCAAGTTGTAATAATACTTTGTCTAAACCCATTGCGCCTAAAGTTGCCAACTTATCATGTAAATCACTCGAAGTATCCAACTCACCAATAGGACAATATTCTTTATGTAGCATATCCCCTGCATCAAGCTTTTTAATCACTTGCATAATTGTTACCCCTGTTTCTTTATCACCTGCCATTAACGCACGATGAATAGGGGCAGCTCCACGCCAACGAGGTAATAATGAACCGTGAATATTCAAACAACCATTTTTAGGGGAATCTAATACCGTTTGCGGTAAAATAAGCCCATAAGCGACCACAATCATGACATCCGCATCAAAGATTTGTAACTGTTCTAAATCATCACTTTGTTTAAAATTCTCAGGTTGAAAAACGCTAAGACTTGATTCTAAAGCAAGTTTTTTAATAGGCGAAGGGGTTAATTTTCGCCCCCGTCCTGCGGGGCGGTCAGGTTGAGTATAAACAGCACAAATATCATGCTTAGAATCAATCAGCATTTGCAATGTGGGTAGCGCAAAATCAGGCGTTCCTGCAAAAATAATTTTCATATCTATATTTTTTTAATTACTCATCAACCATTCTAATCGAACTAATTAGCTTTACAGTATCACTTTTTGTGCATTCAGGATCACCTTGGCATTCAGCCGCCATTACTCTTGTTTCACTATAAGAAAAAATGACCTTTTTATGAAGAACATTTTCTTGTTCACATATTTCAAAGTTCGCCATTGCTTCATGAGTCCCTCCATTATTATCCTTAAATTTTACATAACAAGCTCTATCACCCATTGTAAGTGCTATAACCGTATTGGCTTCTATTGGTTTTGCAACACATGATGCCTGAAAGAAAACAGTTAAGGGTAAAATTAACAAACTTTTCTTCATAATTAACGCTCTTATTTTTATCAAAATTAATTTAATCGTGATACCGTTGAAAAATTAAAGTGGCATTCGTGCCACCAAAACCAAAGCTATTTGACATAATGGTATTCAAAGTGACATTATCTTGAAATTCACGAACAATAGGGATTCCTGCCGCTAAAGGATCTAGTTCAGTAATATTAGCCGATGCACTCAAAAAACCTTCGTTCATCATTAATAAAGAATAAATAGACTCATTAACACCCGCTGCCCCTAAGGCATGACCTGTTAATGATTTAGTCGAACTCACCGCAGGTACATTATTTTCACCAAAAACTTCCCTCAAAGCTTCTAACTCACGGGTATCTCCTACAGGCGTACTTGTTCCATGTGCATTAATATAATCAACTTTTCCTGCAACAGTTGCCATCGCCTGCTGCATACAGCGAACAGCCCCTTCTCCTGAAGGTTGAACCATGTCATAACCATCAGAGGTTGCGCCATAACCAGTTAATTCAGCATAAATTTTTGCGCCACGGGCTTTAGCGTGTTCCAACTCTTCAATCACTAAAACACCACCGCCCCCTGAAATAACAAAACCATCACGGGTTACATCATAAGCTCTGGATGCTGCCTCTGGGGTATCATTATATTTAGAAGATAATGCGCCCATACCATCAAATAACATCGACATGCTCCAATGAACTTCTTCTCCGCCTCCAGCAAACACGACATCCTGTTTACCTAGCTGAATTAATTCCATTGCATGACCTATACAATGCGCGCTGGTTGCACAAGCGGAACTAATGGTGTAATTAACGCCCTTAATTTTAAACGGTGTCGCTAAACAAGCGGTATTAGTACTCGACATAGTACGAGTCACTCGATAAGGCCCTACGCGTTTAATTCCTTTTGCACGTAATAAATCTGCAGCTTCTACAAGATTTGCCGTTGAAGGTCCTCCAGAACCCATCACTAACCCTGTTTTAAAATTTGAAACTTCAGTTTCTTCCAACCCAGAATCCGTAATAGCTTGCTGCATCGCAATATAATTAAAAGCCGCGCCATCACCCATGAACCGTTTAACTTTACGATCAATAAACACCTCTTGATCAATATTAATTGCCCCATGAACATGACTTCTAAAACCCATTTCTTTATAAATTTCAGAAAAAGAAATACCTGAGCGTCCTGTTTTCAAAGAAGCAACCACCTCTTCTTTATTATTACCAATACTTGAAACAATGCCTAATCCTGTTACCACGACTCTTTTCATTATTTTCTCCCTAGAAACTTTCTGTAGAGGTAAACAAACCCACTCTCAGGTCGCTCGCTTCATAAATAACTTGACCATCAACTTCCATGGTTGCATCAGCAATACCCATGACTAATTTACGCAAAATAACACGTTTCAAATTCAAACGATAAACTACTTTTTTAGCCGTAGGTAAAACTTGCCCTTTAAATTTAACTTGACCGACCCCTAATGCACGTCCTTTTCCAAGACCTCCCATCCAGCATAAATAAAAACCGACTAATTGCCACATCGCATCCAGCCCTAAACAACCTGGCATTACAGGATCACCTTGAAAATGACAATCAAAAAACCATAAGTCAGGGCTTATATCAAGTTCTGCAACAATTTCACCTTTATCATAAGTGCCGCCTTCATCGGAAATATGTACAATCCGATCCATCATCAGCATATTGGGCAAGGGGAGTTGTGCATTTTTGGGTCCGTATAACTCACCCCTTCCAGACTTTAGCAATTCTTCGCGCGTAAAACTATGCTGTTTTTCCATTTGAATCTAATCCTAAGATAATTATTGTTATAATGTAGTCGCCTATTATCGTCTATCAAGACAAAAAAATCAGCTCAAATTTTTAACTCGGTTGCACTTTAGATAGAAAATCTTGCATTTTTAAGCCTTTCTCTTGTAAACGTTGTTGATAAATTATAATATTCATCAAAACCACAGAGACATATTTTCGGGTCTCATCAAAGGGAATGGTTTCTATCCAAATATCCATTGCCATCGGTTTTTTAGGTCGCCATTTTTTAACCCGATGAGGCCCTGCATTATAACCTGCCGCAGCTAAAGCAAGTTGTCCATCAAACTTATCTAATTGTTTTTTATAATAATAAGTACCAAATTTTAAATTCGTGTCAGGATCATGAAGACTATTTGTTGACCGCCATTTAACGCCAAGTTCACGTGCAATTTGTCGACCTGTTGCAGGCATAATCTGCATTAATCCACGCGCCCCAACATGAGAACCTGCCTGTGCATTAAAAACACTTTCTTGACGAATTAATCCAAATACCATTGCAGGTTTTAAATTTTGACTTTTTGCATGTCGATTAATTTGTTCTCTAAAAACAATCGGAAAACGCAGCGCCATATCATCCCAATATTTAGCTTTTGCCACCGTAAAAACCGCTGTTTGTATCATCCCCCATTCTTGAGCCAATTTGGCCGCCGTTTTAATGCCTTCATTATCTAGTTGTTTAACGCTAAACCACCAATCCCATTTAGCTTCCTTATTTCGGTCTAAAGCGAATAATTCTTTAATCATTTTAAAGGCAGGTTTTTGTTCTAAATTTTTTAAAGCATTCTCTGCTAATAAAATAGGTTTATCATTCAACTGATAGGGAAATTGGATTTTATCTGCTGCTGCAAAGCCGTAATAACTCCGCTCTTTTGCTAATTCAGCATAAATTAAATTGGCATCAATTTTAGCATCGGTTTTTTCTAAAGCTCTTGCTAACCAATAACGCCATTTTTCTTGTGTTTTTTCCTCTGCTGTTAAACGCTTCAAAGATTCACTGACTTGCTGCCAGTTTTGTTTACGCAAAGCCATTCTAACCTGCCAGTCGCGGGATTCTTCATCAGGATTAACGACCTTACTCAAATGGGCATAAGCTTGTGTTGTTTTTCCTCTATAAGCTGAAATTAAGCCTAGTCTTTTTTCAACATAATCCCTTGTCTCACTATCCATCTTAAAGTCTTCTTGATAACGTTCCCAAGTGCTAATCGCTAAATCCAACTGTTTACGAGATAAACCATAAATACCTTGGGAAAAAATCTCACCTGATTTCGGGTCACTTGTATTCCACTTTTTAGGATTCGTAATAATCATGGGTTTTCCATAAACCTTTAGCCAAAGTTTCGCTGATTTTCGAGCAGAAGTCGGCATATTTTTAGCCAAATATCGCGCTAAAGCTATATTCTTTTTTTTACCTTTTCTAATCGCTGTTTTAAAACGTTGCCAAACTAAAGCTTGATTATATAAAGGTGAAGTTTTAAAAACATGAAATAAAGCATTACATTCTTTAGGTGAAGACTCAGGCTTTAACCATAATTTTTTTGCCGCCTCCAAAGCCACCTCTTTTTCTCCCGTTTTATACTGTGCTAAATGATAATAGCATTGTAAAGATACTTTTTTAGAGGGTTGATAATACGCAATAAAATTTGTCCATCGTCCATTTTTTGCCATTGAAACTAGCCAATAACGCCTTAATAAACTCGCATAACGTGTCCCTTTATAAGCCGTCAAAAATAATTTAATTTCTTTTTCCTTGTCCAAATGAATTTTTAAGCGGCGATATTGAAGATAAGGATATAAAGCATAATCCTTCAAGCCATTCATTTCAGTTAAAAAGCCGGCTTCATCGCCTTTTTTTAACAATTTTTCAGCTTTAAAAAAAGATTGCCGCTGTTCTGTTAAGGTCATTGCAGAAATACCGAGTGTGTATAACGACAATGAGATAAACAAAAAAACACCCATTAATAATTTATTTTTTTTCATCTTAAACCTATAAACATTTATTTATTTTTAATCCGAACTTAAGACCGCTATAATTAACGCTCTTGATTTAAACCTTTAAGCCAATTTCTTGTGATAAGCTCAGTTAGTCAACAATTACAGTATTCATGGAACACTATTTTTCGTGTCGCATTAAACCACAAAAAACAACTTGTCAGCGCACATCTTGTTGCTATTTTTGCAGCTATTGTCAGTGTCCCCATCCCTTTATTGATGCCATTGCTTGTTGATGAGGTTTTACTGAATCATCCTGGCATTATTATTGAAACCGTTAATCGTATAGCCCCTATAGAATGGCAACAGCCTATTATTTATATCGGTATCGTTTTAATCGTCAGCCTAGTTTTAAGATTAATTGCTATTTGTTTTAATATTATTCAAGGTCGACAATTTTCTTATATTGCCAAAGACATTATTTTTAAAATTCGTAAAAACTTAATCCAGCGTTTACAGCATATTTCAATGTCTGAATATGAAAGTTTAGGCACAGGCACTGTGATTACCCACATGGTGACAGATCTTGATACTTTAGATCAATTTATCGGGACAACAGTTAGTAAATTATTAATTGCTTCTTTAACCATCTTAGGAACGGCCATTATCCTCCTCTGGATGCACTGGCAGCTAGGTTTATTTATTTTATGCCTTAACCCTATTGTGATTTATTTTACTCGAACGGTGGGTTCTCACGTTAAAGAACTCAAGGCAAAAGAAAACTCAGCCTATGGTGTTTTTCAACAATCATTAGCAGAGACCTTAGATGCTATTCATCAAATTCGGGCCAGTAATCGTGAACAACATTACTGTCAGCAATTAATTGATTGTGCTGAAAACGTAAAAATCAATGCCCGTCATTTTGCTTGGAAAAGTGATACCGTTAGCCGATTAAGTTTTTTAATTTTCTTATTCGGTATTGATATTTTTCGAGCAACAGCGATGTTAATGGTACTATATTCTGATCTAAGTATTGGTGAAACTTTAGCTGTTTTTAGTTATCTTTGGCATATGATGGCACCTATACAGGAAATATTAAATATTCAATATTCTTTCTATGGTGCAAAAGCTGCCTTAGATCGCATCAATCAATTTAATAATTTACAACAAGAACCTAACTACCCTACCCTAAAAAATCCATTTATCAACACAAAAACGGTTGCTGTCACTTTAAAGGATTTACATTTTAGCTACCAAGATCGTCCCATTTTAAAAGGAATTAATTTAACCGTTAAGCAAGGTGAAAAAGTCGCGCTAGTCGGGGCAAGTGGCGGGGGAAAATCTACGTTAGTACAAACATTAATTGGCTTATATCCTCCAAATTCTGGGATGATTTATTTTAATGATATTCCCTTGGATCAGATTGGTTTAAAAATCGTTCGTGAACACGTGGCAACCGTATTACAACACCCTGCCATTTTTAATGATAGCGTTCGTGCTAATTTAACCTTAGGGCGATGCGCTTCAGATGAAAAACTTTGGCAGGCTTTAGACATAGCACAACTAAAAGAAACCATTCTCCAATTAGAACAAGGCTTAGATACCTTGGTAGGCAAACAAGGAATGAAATTATCAGGCGGACAACGGCAACGATTAGCCATTGCACGGATGATTATTGCTAACCCAAGTGTGGTTATTTTAGATGAAGCAACGTCTGCTTTAGATTCTGAAACCGAATATAAACTTCATCAAGCCATGGATAAATTTTTAAAAGGACGAACCACTCTTATTATAGCGCATCGCTTAAGTGCAGTTAAACAAGCTGACCATGTTTACGTCTTTGAAGAAGGAAAAATATGTGAACAAGGGCGACATGAAACTTTAATTAAACAAAAAGGTCTCTATGCAAAACTTTATGGTGAATACCAACTATGACTTATAAATATGATTTACACAGTCACTCCACTGCCTCCGATGGTGCATTATCTCCCACAGAACTGGTTATACGTGCAAAAGCTCAGAATGTAACCGCACTCGCACTTACCGATCATGATACGGTTTCTGGTTTAAAAGAAGCGATAGAAACTGCAAGTTTAATGGAAATAAACTTAATTGCAGGCATAGAACTCTCCACTACTTGGAAAAAACGTTGTTTACATATTGTAGGATTAGATATTGATCCTAACTCGAAAATATTATTAGACGGTCTTGAACGTCAGCAAAATATCCGCGCAGAACGTGCTAAAACTATTGCCCTAAAATTAGAAAAAAAAGGCATTAAAGGGGCGTATGAAGCCGTGGTTGCCGCTTCAAAAAATGGCATGATAACCCGTAGTCATTTTGCTAATTTTCTGCTTAAAGAAAATCACGTTAGCCGAGGACAAGAAGCCTTTGATCGTTATCTAGGTGATGGGAAACCCGCTTACGTGACAACCATCTGGGCAGAACTAAACGATGCAATAAATTGGATTCAACAAGCAGGGGGCGTTGCCGTATTAGCTCATCCTTTGCGCTATAAAATGACCGCAAGTTGGATGCGACGTTTACTGGTTGAATTTAAAGCGATGGGGGGTGAAGGAATAGAAGTTGTTACGGGTCGAAGTTCTAAAGAGGATATTCGTATCAGTTCTAATTATGCTAAAAAGTTTGAATTAGCAGGATCTGTCGGCTCAGATTTTCATACGCCTAAAAACCAATGGATAGAATTAGGGCGGTTTCCTCAATTGCCTGAAGGAATTTTGCCTATTTGGGAGCGATTCGATTAATAATATAACTCAAATTTGAAAATAAGTTTTTATTATGCTAATATTTCTATCTTACTAGAAATATAGGTATTTAAAGGTTCTCATGAAAGAAGAAATTATCGCCAATCGTTTAGCAGAATTAGGGAACATAACCCGTTTAAGAATCTTTCGCTATTTGGTCAAAGCAGGTCACAAAGGGGCAAGTGTCGGTGATATTCAAGCAGAATTGGCCGTACCTAATTCAACCTTATCACATCATATTTCTAAGTTACTTCGCGTAGGCTTAATAAAACAACACCGTGATGGTCGTACTTTATATTGCCTCCCTCAGTATGAAATTTTAGATGAAACCATCGCATTTTTGCGTGAAGAATGTTGTATTAACGAAAACTGTCAAAAAGGATAACCATGAAAAAAATATTATTTGTCTGTGTTGAAAATTCCTGCCGTAGCCAAATGGCTGAGGCTTTTGGTCATATTCATGGAAAAACAATCGCTGAAACTTATAGCTCAGGCTCTAAACCCTCTGGCATTGTGAATCCTAAAGCCATTAATGCAATGGCCGCATTAAGTTATGATTTAAGTAGCCATCAATCTAAATCATTAGATGAAATTCCACAAATTGAATATGATTACGCCATTACCATGGGCTGTGGTGATGAATGTCCTAACGTTATTGCTAAACAGCGTATGGACTGGGCAATTCCAGACCCTAAACATTTAGATACCGAAGGTTTTAATCAAGTAAGAGATGTGATTGAAGAAAAAGTTTTAGATTTACTAAAAAAACTTAGTTAATATGACGATAAAAAAACTATCTTGGTTTGAAAATTATTTAACTCTCTGGGTATTACTCTGCATTGGTTTGGGAATAACGTTAGGTAAACTTGCCCCCAATGTTGCGACAACACTCAATGATTTTTCTATTCATCAAGTTTCAATTCCCATTGCTGTTTGTCTATTTTTTATGATGTATCCCATCATGGTAAAAATAGATTTTGCTCAAGTATTAAAATCAACAAAAACACCTAAGCCTATTTTATTAACCTTAGTTATTAATTGGGTAATTAAACCTTTTACTATGCTAGGGATTTCTTATTTTTTCTTAGGTTATTTATTTAAAGATTTTTTACCAGGCACAGAAATATTAGCTAATGGTGAAGAAGTGGAATTGTGGCGTAGTTATATCGCAGGGACTATTTTATTAGGGATTGCACCTTGTACCGCGATGGTTTTAATGTGGGGATATTTGGCAAAGGGAAATGATGGCTTAACTTTAATCATGGTGGCGATTAATTCGTTAATTATGCTATTTTTGTACGCGCCTTTAGGTCGCCTACTGTTAAATGTTAATGCGATGCCTGTCCCTTGGGAAACCATTTTACTTTCTGTTATGACTTATGTCGCATTGCCTTTAATAGCAGGTTACTTCTCACGCAAATGGATTATTCGCTATCAGGGACTAGATTGGTTTAATACTAAGTTTTTACATTGGTTATCCCCTATTAGCATTAGCGCGATGCTTGCCACTTTGGTTTTATTATTTGCTTTTAAAGGTGAGGTGATTATTGATAACCCGTTAACAATTGTTTGGATTGCAATTCCCTTATTTATTCAAACGGTGGTTATTTTTGTATTGGGATATTTTATTTTGGCAAAGTGGTTAAAATTACCTTATCAGGATGCAGCCCCCGCAGCATTAATCGGTGCATCTAATCATTTTGAAGTCGCTATTGCAACGGCGGTTATTTTATTTGGTTTATCATCAGGTGCAGCTTTAGCGACCGTTGTTGGGGTCTTAATTGAAGTTCCATTGATGCTAATGTTGGTTTCGATTTGTAAAAAGACCGCTTATTTGTTTGATAATGCGTCTTAAATTTAAGAGATAATAGCTTTCATAACTCTTGTTGCCTATACTATTTTTGAAGCTTTACTGTTGGGAAAAAAGACCGCTTTAGGGCGGTTTTTTATTTTCATTAAATAACCATTAAACTCTCGAATAAAAATGATAACTGTTGATAATTTACCCACACTTTTAAGCAACTTAAATTTTACAAAAACTAAAAATATTTACAGTAAAAGCTTTGCTAATGAGGTGAACTTAAAAGTTGATATGGATAAGAAAGTATTGATTTATCCTGAAAAATTAACCATTCATGATAAAACTACCTCTAATTTTTCTAGCCATGAAAATTTTGTAGTGTTTGAATGTGTGCATCGTTTATTAGAAAAAGGTTATCAGCCTAAAAGTATTGAACTTGAACCTAAATGGAAAGTAGGACACGGGGCAAGTGGGGGGAAAGCGGATATTTTGTTGAAAGATAACTTGGGCAAATCGTTATTGATTATTGAATGTAAAACTTCTGGGAAAGAATTTAGGAATGCTTGGCAACATACTTTAGAAGATGGGGCGCAATTGTTCGGTTATGCCGCCAATGAAAACCCGCAATATTTATGCTTATACGCCTCTGATTGTGTCGATGAAACGCTTAAATCGGCTTATTTTTTAATTAGTTTAAACGATAATGTTGATTTTTTAGCGGCGAATAAAGATAAGTCTTTAGCCACTTTTAAAGAAGCTAAAACCCGCAAAGATTTATTTTTAGTTTGGAAAAAAACGTATGGACAGGAGTTTGTTACCAAAGGTTTGTTTGAAAAAACGGTTGAAGCTTATCATATTGGCAAGCTAAAAGTTTATCTTGATGATTTACACACGCTTGATAGTACGGATATTCAACCTAAATACCATGAGTTTGCCACGATTTTACGCCAGCATAATATTTCAGGGCGAGAAAATGCCTTTGATAAATTAGTCAATTTGTTTTTATGCAAAATTGTGGATGAATCGGAAGCTTCAAAAAAACCTAACGTATTACAGGAACTGGACTTTTATTGGAAAGGTATTGAAGCCGATACTTATTTTGATTTGCAAGACCGTTTACAACAGCTTTATAAAATCGGTATGAAGCGGTTTTTAAATGAAGACGTGACTTATATTGAAAATGAGAAGGTCGATATAGCGTTTAGATATTACAAGAATGACCCTAATGCAACGCGTGATACGATTATGAGATTTTTTAAAGAGCTTAAATATTTTACCCATAGTGATTTTGCCTTTATTGATGTTCATAACGAGACCTTATTTTATCAAAATGCGGAAGTGTTGTTAAAAATGGTACGCATGTTACAAGATATTCGTTTATTACACCCTGAACAGCAAGGGCAGTTTTTAGGGGATTTGTTTGAAGGCTTTTTAGACCGAGGCATTAAGCAATCCGAAGGGCAGTTTTTTACGCCAATGCCGATTTGTCGGTTTATGTTGCAGGCGTTACCGTTAAACGCTATTTTTATTCAGAGTAAAGAACCGCCTAAAGTGATTGATTATGCGTGTGGTGCGGGGCATTTTTTGAATGAATTGGCGATGCAAATTAAGCCGTTTATTAATCAAGGTGAAGCGCATCAGATGGGGGATTATTACCGTGAGTTTTATGGAATCGAAAAGGAATATCGTTTATCAAAAGTGGCTAAAGTTTCCACGTTTATGTATGGGCAGGATGAGATTAATATTTTGTATCATGATGCGTTAGTTCATCACGAAAAAATTAAAGAGGCTAGTTTTTCGATACTGGTGGCTAATCCGCCGTACAGTGTGAAAGGTTTTTTAAATACGTTGGATAAAACTGAGCGCGAAAAATACGACTTGTTAGAAACGGTGAATGATAAGAGTTTGGAAAATAATAATTCTATTGAGACTTTTTTTATTGAACGCGCCAAGCAGTTATTAATGTCTCAAGGGGTTGCAGGAATTATTGTGCCGTCTTCAATATTATCTAATGGTGATGCTACTTATACCCGTACTCGTGAACTGTTATTGGCTTATTTTGATATTGTAGCGTTGGTGGAGTTTGGTTCGGGGACGTTTGGTAAAACGGGAACGAATACGGTGGTGTTGTTTTTGCGGCGTAAGTTAAGTAATCCTGAGCCGTGTGTGCATTATCGGCAACGGGTTGAGAGTTGGTTTAATCAAAATAGTGCAGAAAATCAGGTTATTTATGAAGATAGTTCAACTTTAAAAGCGTATTGTCAACAGATTAAGATTGATTTTAATGATTATCAATCGTTATTAGCGGGTAAGCTGTCTTCTGTTTTGCAGGCAACGGAGATGTTTAGCAGTTATTGGGCTGATTTTGAGACTAAAGTGATAAAAAGGCTGATTGCCCCTAAATATGTAAAATTAGCGGTTAATTTAAAGAAGACATTGACTGCAAAAGTCAAAAAACAGTCTGAGAAGGATAAGACAAAATTAACGGTTAAGGAGATTAAAACACAGGTTGAGGCATTATTTTTAGTGAAAAATGCCGAGTTATTGGTTGAAAAAGAGGCTGAAACGGATAAGCGTTTTTTAAGTTATGTGCAAACGGTAGAGCAAGATAAATTAGTGTATTTTGCGTTGGCTTATGATGTGTCGCAAAAGGTGTTGGTGGTTAAGAGTCCGAGTGATGGCAAGGCGATTAAGCGATTTTTGGGGTATGACTGGGGTAATGCGAAAGGCAGTGAAGGGATTAAATTAGCGACCGATAGCGAGGGTAATCATTTAACGCCGCTTTATGATCCGCTGAATCGGGATAATGCGGAGAAGTTGAGTTATTGGGTTGGGCAGAATTTTTTAGGTAACGAGATAAACCTGTCAGGTCTTTAAGACCCGACAGGTTTGGCGACCACTTCGCGCTTAGTAGATATGCTGGATTTTTCGCGGATTGAGTTTAATAAAGCCATTTCGTTGTCACCTAAAAAAAATATTGTTATTGATACTAAATGGGATTTAATCAAATTAGGGGAAATTTGCGAAGTTATTGCAGGGCAATCTCCCAAATCAGAAAACTATAACGAGCAACAACAAGGTTTTTCTTTTTATCAAGGGAAAAAAGATTTTGGCAAAATATTTTTAAATGTTCCTGTGATTTGGACAACTCACTTAACTAAGAAATCATTGAAAAATGATGTATTAATGAGTGTTCGCGCTCCTGTTGGAGATGTTAATATAAATCCTTATGATGAAATTTGTATTGGTCGTGGACTTGCTGCTATTCGTTCAGGTGATTTGGTTTTACAAAAATATATTTTTGAATTTATCAACCAAAATAAAAAGCTGTTTAAAGGAAATCAAGGAATGGCTTTTGAATCTATTTCAACAAATGATTTGCGCGAGATAAAAATCCCCATCCCAGACAAAGCCACGCAACAGTTAATTGTTGCAGAATGTGAACAGATTGATAACGAAGTCGCCGCCTCTGAGCAGAGTATTAACAACCTGAAATTACAAATTGAAAAAACAGTAAAAAATACACTGAAAATACAAAATCATTCAATTAAAAAACTAGATGATTTAATGACCATTGCAAGAGGAGCATCACCAAGACCAATTAAAGATTATTTAACGAATGATAAAAATGGAATAAATTGGATAAAAATAGGTGATGTAAAAAAAGGGACAAAATATATTACTCAAACAGCAGAAAAAATTACTCCAGAAGGTGCTGAAAAATCACGTTTTGTTAAAGAAGGAGATTTTATTCTTTCAAATTCAATGAGTGCAGGAAGACCTTATATTTTAAAAATAACAGGGTGCGTACATGATGGCTGGTTATTATTAAGTGAAATTGATAAATTGCTAAATCAAGATTATTTTTATTATATTTTGTCTCATTATGATGATGTTAAACAACAATTAACTGATAATGCTTTAGGTGGAACGGTCAAAAACTTAAATATAGATAGAGTTAAAACTATAAAAATCCCCGTTCCCGACTTAAAATCCCAACAAACCCTAGTCGTAGAAATTGAAACGCTAGAACAACACATCAACACCGCGCAAACCACCCTAAACACCGCCGCCGCTAAAAAACAAACGGTTTTGAAAAAGTATTTATAACGGAGAAATTAAAACAAGTGAATAAATATAGCCGAATAACTAAATAACTAGAAAGAATAATAACTAGGAATAACTAGGAATAACTAGGAATAACTAGGAATAACTAGAATAACTAGAATAACTAAATAACTAGGGGCAGGGTCAATGCCAGTAAGTTAAAGTAACCAATTGATTGTGCTATAATAAAGTCCAATACCTCTTAAAATAAAAGACAAGCATAAATCAATGGAAAACACAATAAAAAATATAT
>DAOUTG010000084.1 GCA_030626845.1 Methylococcaceae bacterium | reverse complement strand
GATGTTCTGGAATATTTAACGCTTCAAAATTATGATAATCATCCTCAATTTCAGGGCCTTCAACGACTTTAAACCCCACGCTCGCAAAGATTTTATTAATCCGTCGTAAGGTTAAGGTTACAGGATGCAATCCCGCCGTGGATTGCCCACGCCCAGATAAAGTAACATCAATGGATTCACTGGCTAAACGGGCATCTAACGCCGCTTGCTGCATAGCATTTTTACGTTGTTCCAATTGCTGTTGAAATTCAGCTTTAGCGGTATTAATCCTTTGCCCAACAGGGCGGCGTTGATCGGGATCAAGTTGTCCAAGTTGTTTCATCTGTAGGGTAAAAGCCCCTTTTTTTCCTAAATAGGAGACGCGAACTTGGTCAAGTTGATTTAAGTCGGTGGTTGCCGCAAGCTCTGTTAAAGCTTCGGTCAAAATTTCATTTAAAATTGTGGACACGGGTTAGTTTGCTATCGTTATGAAGTGTAGTATCAAAAAATCTATGGTGATCCACCATTATACTGTAATTTGGTTACGAGTTGACATTCTCCTCTTCATTTTAGGGAGAGGAGAGTGTCAAATTGAATAAACACACGTTAGTACAAATATCATTGAAGATTCTCGTCTTTGATTCTCATCAAAAAATACATGATAGAATAAGTCTATTAATCCATATTTAATGAACAAGGAGATATTTTAATGGCAAGAGCATTTAATTTCAGCGCAGGACCTTCTGTACTTCCCGATGAAGTTTTAAAACAAGCACAAGCTGAATTGTTAGACTGGCGTAGTAGCGGAATGTCAGTGATGGAAATGAGCCATCGTGGCAAAGAGTTTATGTCTATTGCTGAGGAATTTAAAGCAGATTTAATTGAATTAATGGCGATTCCTGATAATTATAAAGTCTTGTTCTTACAAGGGGGGGCAACAGGACAGTTTTCATTTATTCCTCAAAATATTTTACGCGGTAAAACGAAAGCTTGTTATGTTAATACAGGGGCATGGTCAACAAAGGCGATAAAAGCGGCTAAAAATTATTGTGATGTCATTCTTTCTGCCTCTGCTGAATCCTCAAATTTTACCGATATTCCTAATGTAAGTGACTGGGTTTTAGACCAAGATGCGGCTTATTTACATTACACCAGCAATGAAACGATTCAAGGGGTTGAGTTTCAAGAAATCCCTGAAACCAAGGGTATTCCTTTAGTTTGTGATATGTCATCCAATATTTTATCGCGTCCTGTTGATGTCAGTCGTTATGGCATTATTTATGCTGGAACTCAAAAAAATATGGGCCCTAGTGGTATTGCCGTGGTTATTGTTCGTGATGATTTAATCGGTGAGGTTGATAAGTCTCTCCCTGAAATATTTGATTATCAAAAACAGGCTAATAATGATTCAATGCTGAATACCCCTGCGACTTATAATTGGTATTTAGTCGGTTTGGTGATGAAATGGTTGAAAGCACAAGGCGGTATTGCTGCAATAGAAAAACAAAATATTGCCCAAGCAACTAAGTTGTATCAAGCAATAGAGATTTCGGATTTATATTCAAACCCTGTAGATAAAGCTTATCGTTCACGGATGAATATTCCTTTTGTACTCAAAGATAATACTTTAGATAAGGCTTTCTTAGCAGGTGCGGATAAAAATGCTTTAATTGGTTTAAAAGGGCATCGCTTAGTCGGGGGAATGCGTGCAAGTATTTATAATGCAATGACCGATACAGGAGTCGATGCTTTAATTGACTTTATGGTAGAATTTGAGAAAACTTCTTAAAGGTTTTAGATTGCCATGACCGAAAAAATAAGCCCTGAAATTATTCCTCTGCCGCAGTTACGTCAGCAGATTGACCAAATTGATCAACAAATTTTGGCATTGCTCAATCAACGGGCAAATTGTGCAATGGAGGTGGCTAAAACTAAAATTGCGACGGGTGAAAAAACCACTTTTTATCGCCCTGATCGTGAAGCTTTGGTTTTACGTCGTATTCGGGAATTAAACCCAGGGCCTTTAAGTGGTGATACGACGGTTTCTTTTTTTCGAGAAATTATGTCCGCTTGTTTGGCTTTGGAAAAACCGCTTGAAGTGGCATTTTTAGGACCAGAAGGTACGTTTACTCAGCAAGCGGCATTTAAACATTTTGGTCATGCCGCTAATACCTTACCTGTTGCTACTATTCATGAAATTTTTAACAGTGTTGAAATTGATCACTGCCAATTTGGAGTTGTGCCTGTTGAAAACTCTACTGAAGGCGTAATCGCACATACCTTAGATCGTTTCTTAACCTCACCTTTAAAAATTTGTGGCGAAGTTGAAGTCCGTGTACATCAAAATTTGATAGGTAATGTCGGTGATTTGTCAGAAATAAAACAAGTTTTATCACATCAACAATCATTAGCACAATGTCGCCAATGGTTAGATACCCATTTACCTAATGCAGAACGGGTTGCTATTAGTAGTAATGCAGAGGCGGTGCGATTGGTACAAAATAGGGATGATCAAGTGGCTATTGCTGGTAAAGTTGCAGCAGACTTGTATAAACTCAATATTATAGAAAAAAATATTGAGGATGAGCCTAATAATACCACGCGGTTTATGATTATTGGCAAGCAACAGCCTGAGTTAACGGGGTTAGATAAAACCTCTTTAGTGTTATCTATTGGAAATCAGTCAGGAGCATTGCATCAAATTTTAGAACCTTTTTCTAAACATGGTATTAGCATGACGCATATTGAATCGCGTCCATCGCGACAAGGTTTATGGGATTATGTATTTTTTATTGATATAAATGGGCATCAGAATGATGTGAATGTGGCGGAGGCGTTGACAAGTTTAAAACAAAACGTCACTTTATTAAATATCTTAGGCTCTTATCCTAAGGCTGTGATATAACATTTATATTTTTTATTTTTAACCTCTATATATTACGTGAGGAATTAACATGGCAGAGCCTATTATTTTTACAGATAGTGCAGCAACTAAAGTTAGCACTTTAATTGCTGATGAAGGCAATGATAATTTAAAACTTAGAGTCTATGTGACAGGGGGCGGTTGTTCTGGGTTTCAATATGGTTTCACCTTTGATGAGGAAACCAACGAAGATGATACGCAAGTTGAAAATGGTGGGGTGACCGTCTTAGTTGATTCGATGAGTATTGGTTATTTAACAGGGGCTGAAATTGATTATAAAGAAGATTTATCAGGTTCTCAGTTTGTTATTCGTAATCCGAATGCAAGTACAACTTGTGGCTGTGGATCTTCTTTTTCAACTTAAATTGTCTAAAGTGGGTGATGCTATCTACTTTACATCTTAATGATGAATATAAAAACCAAAATAGAACAAACCTCTGAACGGTTGATGTATCGTAGTCGTTGGATTTTAGCCCCTGTTTATATGGGGTTAAGTTTAACTTTGTTTGCCTTATCTATTAAGTTTTTTCAAGAACTTTATCACTTTTTACCTTATATTCTTGAAATAAGTGAAGGAGATCTGATTTTAAAAGTTCTCTCATTAATTGATTTAGTATTAGTAGGCGGCATGGTTGTGATAGTCATGTTTAGCGGTTATGAAAACTTTGTTTCTGAAATGAGTATCGGTGAAAAAACCGAGAAGCTAGACTGGTTAGGAACGCATGATTATGGCTCATTAAAGATGAAAGTGGCAGCATCTGTTGTCGCCATTTCGTCTATTCATTTACTTAAAGTATTTATGAATATTGAAACCACGGATAATGACAAGCTTCTTTGGTATGTTGTTATTCATCTCACCATGGTTTTTTCTGCTTTTTTAATGGGCTATTTAGATAAATTAACCAAGCATTAATCACTGTTTATTGAGTTTGTTAAAGCACCAGCGACCTTCACAAGGGATACCATCGTTGTCTTTATCAAGTCGTTTTACACCACAATTTTGTAAATAAAATTTTGCCTCTTTACATGAGTTCATTTGTGAGCAGATTGTTTTTTCCTCACATTGATAGTCAGTAGTTATTGAATTTTTAGGTGCTTTTGGACTGATTTTACTTGCAAACTCAGTCTTTAATTTTTCCTGTTTTATAGCGATTGGTTTTTGTTTTTCTTGAGAAATTTTTTGGGCAGGTTTTTGAGGACGATTAATCCAGCTCAAGGCGAATATAATAACTAAAACCGAAAGAATTATTTTTTTCTTCATTACGTTATATTTTAAAAATAAGTAAAACACCCGCAATAATTCCCAAAGCATGAATGACTGTATTACTATGATTAAAACTATAATGAAATAAGAATAAACTACTTTGTAATACCGCCCAAATTCCTAGGAATAATAACCCTATGTCACCCCGTTTTATTTTTATAATACATAGCACTAAAAAAACCCCTGCGGACATATTAATAATAGGCAGTATTTTTTGTTCTTTTGGAAAAGAAATTTTTAAAATATCGCTTAGTCCTTGGGCGATTAGCCACAGAGACAATAAGATCAGTCCTATATATTTCACAACCTATGCAACCTTCATGATAGTAATAATGAAAGCGAACAGTTTACCCAAACTTTCTCTGACTAGCTAGAAAGTTGTTGCTAAACTTAATATAACTTTTTTTAAGTATAAAAAAAGGAAGGTTTTAACACCTTCCTTTTTTGTCATACAGTGGGTAAACTTAAATTTAGAAGCCTAAACCTAAGTAAGCGCCCAAAGTAAAGCCATCTGTATTAACACCATCAAGATCACTAATTGTTAAGTGATAACGTGCATCAGCACCGACATAAATATTGTCGATGATTTGATAGTCAGCCCCTAGACCAAACTGGATTCCAGGTGTTAAAACGGTTATCGCCCCTGATGGAGGGCTGATAATATTAATATCAAAACCTGCAGGAATTAACCAAGGTCTGAATTTGCTGCCTTTCATAAATTTTATTTTTGGCGATGCAGACACAGTGAGTTGGTTAGTGGTAACATTTTGACCTGTTAATAAGCTGTTGGTATCGTTTGAAAGTTCTTTGTATTCAACCATCAATTCAGCGGCAAGTTCAGTATCATCCATTAAGCCAAATAAATCGTTGTTGATGCTAAAGTCAAAACCTGCACCAAAATACCAAGCATCTTTATCAGAAGTATCTTCACTACCACTAAGAAAGCCGGCAATTCCACCTGCAACACCCACTAAAGGATCACCTGATCCGCCTGAAGTTCCTTGACCAATAGCCGATGCATCAAGTAAACCCGTTCCTGTGCCTGTTACCCCTAAGTCCCCCCCACGGTTATCATTCGTATGCGACCAACCCCCACGGAAGAATACCATGTTATCTTTTGAATCAGATTTTACAGGTGATGCTTTAACAGAACTCATCCACTGGTCTAATTCTTGCACACCATTATCAGTCTTATTACCTTGTGATTTAACACGGGCTAATTCTGATTGCATAGAACGCATCATGCTTGCCATTTCATCAACTTGATGTTGCAAATCACGAACTTCTGCATGATGAGTTGTTTGGCTACCCGCAACAGCATATGAAGAAACCATAGCACCTGCTAAGGTTAATGTAGCTGCGGCAACGCCCAGCGTGATTTTATTTTTTTTAAATGTCATCATTCCCGCCCCTTAGGAGGTTATTAGTAATTAAATTTATTTGTTGTATTACAACAATAATTTTCTTTAACCAGACAGATGATAGCAATAAAAGGGTTTACATACAAGTTTTATGACTATTTACATAAGGGGATTTAATCCTTTTATTTCAATAACTAACTGTAATTAAGACAATCACTAAAAGTTATTTGTATAAAAAAAACAACAAATCTGATTAATTAACCTTTTAATAATCACCTTGTCAGGGGTCTCTTTGGACTGATAGGATGCTTAGTTTTTTAAAGTCTTTAATATTCGCTATGGAAACAAGAACAGACATTACGATTATCGGGAGTGGTATTATTGGCTTACTCACGGCAAAAGCATTAATTGAAATGGATTTAAGTGTTGCTATTATTGAAAAAAATCAGCGAAGTTTAGAATCTTCATGGGCTGGGGGAGGGATTTTATTACCCCTTTATCCTTGGCGACAAAAAACGGCAATTAGTGATTTAGTTAAACAGAGTTTAGCCCTCTACCCTTTATTGAGTGAGGAACTTATTCAAAACACAACCATAGACCCCGAATGGATTGATTGTGGTTTACTCATCAATAAAAACCCAGATATTAAAGCTGCGATACAATGGTGTGAGGATTATAAAGTTGATTATCAATTGGCAGAAGATAGATTATTTGAACTATTTGATACTAAAACTTTAAATCCCTTATGGCTTCCTTCAATTGCTCAAGCACGTAATCCTCGTTTATTAAAATCATTGCGACAATTTTTAGGGCAACACCCTAAGGTAAAATTTATAGAAAACTGTAAATTAACTGATTTTATTTTAAAAAATAATCGTATTATTGAAATTAAGACTTCGCAAGGAAAGTTTCCAATTAATCATTTATTATTAGCAACAGGGGCGTGGACAGGAAAATTAACCAAAGATTTATTACCTTTAACTAAAGCGATTAATATTAAACCTGTTAAAGGTCAGATGTTACTATTTGATGCTAAAACAAATGATTTAAACACTATGGTTTTGGATGGACACCATTATTTAATTCCTCGGCGTGATGGAAAAATTTTAGTAGGGAGTACCGTTGAAGAAACAGCGTTTGATAAATTTACCACGGAAACCGCTTTTAAAACGTTGCAGCAGTTTGCTGTTACTTTAATGCCAAAATTAAAAGAGGTAGCAATTATTAATCATTGGGCGGGTTTACGTCCTGGTACTGAACATGGCGTACCCTATATAGATAATCATCCTGAAATAGATAATTTAAGCATCAATGCAGGACATTTTAGAAATGGGTTGGTAATGGCACCTGCCTCTGCACAATTGATGACAGATTTAATTTTAAAAAGAACGCCTTGCCTTAACCCTAAACCCTATCAACTTAACCGCCTTGACGCATCGTTATGAATCCATATTCCTTATTAAAACCTATATTATTTAAACTTGATCCTGAATTGGCTCATCATGTTACCTTAAAATTATTAAAAATATCAGAAAAAACAGGGCTTGCAGCACTCATTGCAGCGAGTAATACAGATCAACCTGTTACAGTGATGGGACTTAATTTTAAAAATCCTTTAGGTCTTGCGGCTGGGTTGGATAAAAATGGGGATTATATAGATGCTTTAGCCGCAGTTGGTTTTGGGTTTGTTGAAATTGGAACAGTCACGCCTAGGTCGCAACTAGGAAATCCTAAACCGCGATTATTTAGATTACCCGAACATCAAGCCATTATTAATCGCATGGGCTTTAATAATTTAGGGGTTGATTATTTAATTTCTCAAGTGAAAAAGAGTCGTTACCAGGGTATTTTGGGGATTAATATCGGTAAAAATTTTGATACGCCGATAGAAAAGGCAACCGATGACTACCTTATTGGTTTGCGTAAAAGTTATGCTCATGCAAGTTATATAACGCTTAATATTTCTTCACCGAATACAAAGAACTTACGCCAATTACAACAAGGTAATGAGATTAAAAAATTGCTGTCAACCCTTAAAGAAGAACAGTTGGTTTTAGAAAAACAGTATCAAAAGTACGTGCCATTGGTCGTAAAAATTGCCCCAGATCTTGATGATACGCAAATTCAGCATATTGCATCATTATTAAATGAATTTTCAATAGATGGAGTGATTGCAACGAATACAACGATTGATCGTGAAATGATTAAGGGACATTCATTAGCCGGTGAGGCAGGTGGGTTAAGCGGTACGCCTGTAAAAGAAAAATCGACTTATGTTGTTAAAGTATTAGCATCAGAATTAAATGGCTTAATTCCTATTATTGCCGCTGGAGGGATTTTAACCGGTGAGGATGCGATTGAAAAAATGGATGCTGGCGCAAGTTTAGTGCAAGTTTATAGTGGTTTGATTTACAAAGGAACGCAGTTGGTAGATGATATATTAGCGCATTTATAAAATAGTCAGATTTTACACACCTATAAAAGGTTATATTATATCGTTACGCGGTTAAAGACCGCGTTTCCAAAGCCTGAGTCGTTACGTTTATTTATTATTTTTTAGGAGCAATTATTATGAGTGCAATGGGTTTATTAAATTCATTATTACAGGGTAAACAAGGTTCTTCATCATTAGAACAATTAGCCTCTTCACTATTAAGTGGACAAAATGCAAAAGCGGGTGGAATCGGTGCGTTAGCAGGTTCTTTATTAGGTGGTGGCTCAAGTTCTGTTAAAGGAGCGATGGGCGGTAGTGCTTTGGCTATATTAGGTTCTTTAGCACTTAATGCTTACCAAAACAGTCAGCAACAAGATGATCTACAAAATTATTCTAAAAATGAATTAATGGCAGGAATGCGAGAACCTGTAACACCCGAAGAAATTCAAGAAGTAGATTCTATGATTTTGTTAATCCTTAGAGCCATGATTAATGCGGCAAAAGCTGATGGACATATTGATGCTGAGGAAATGGATAAAATAGTAGGTAAAGCAAAAGAAAATGGTTTGAGTGAGGATGAGCAACGTTTTATCATGGAAGAAATTAACAAACCGCTTAATACAGAAGCTTTGGTTGCAGATATTTCTGACCCACAAGTTGCTGCGCAAATTTATAGTGCTTCCCTGTTGGCAATTAATGTTGATAGCGATTTAGAAAAAGCCTATTTAAAAGATTTAGCCAATAGTTTAGGTTTAAGTCAAAATGTGATGACTTATCTGCATACGAGTGTAGGTATTAAAACAATATAATGGGTATTTTATGTTAAGGTTTTTTAAAAAATGTTAAGTAAAAAGTGGTGGGTCACGCTAGTTATAATACTTTTACAAGTGAGTTGTGCTAGACAATCACAGCCTAATCCTATTTTTACAAAGCGTCAAATGCCTCCTTTGCAGACAGAGCCTGTTATTAATAAGGCGGAAACTTATCAATTAAAAAGTGTTCCTCCCTCGGTGATTATTGAAAGACCAATCCCTATTGTTAAACCTATTATTGTAAGACCTAAAGCTAAGCCGTTATCATCGGCGGTGATTGCACTTATGTCTACTGCGGATGAAAACATTAAAGCAGGAAGATTAGATGCTGCGGTGGTAAGTATTGAGCGGGCTTTAAGAATTGAACCTAGAAATGCAACTTTAACTTATAAATTAGCCGAATTAAGACTTCAACAATCGAAACCCCTTTTAGCTGAGAATATTGCGAGAAAAGCCGCACTTTTAGCCGCCGGGGATAAAAGTTTAAAAAAGAAAAGCTGGTTGTTAATTGCACAAGCACGCCATTTACAACAAAATTATGAGGGTGCAAGAGAAGCTCAATTAAAAGCCCAAAGTTTAGATTAATGAATCGTCTTCAACTTGTATCTACTTTAAATTTCAGGGTAAAACAAATATCAGACCTGCAAACTTTGCGCTTTTTGAGCGATAAGATTCGCCATAGACGGCATCTTGAATTCACCACTGACT
>DAOUTG010000028.1 GCA_030626845.1 Methylococcaceae bacterium | reverse complement strand
TTATTTTGGCATTAGATATCAAGGAAAATCTGTTGATCCTGCACTTTGGTGTAAAAAAACACGAAAGGGTTATGTAGGGTAAGGGATATTTTATTTATGATTAATTTTAGGAAAATAGAAAGCAAATGCTTAAAAAGAAAAATGTATTAATTTTATCCCTTGGTTTTTCTTTAGGGGTTTTTATTGCAACAAGTAGCAGTGTGCTTGCAGAGCGCGCTGAAATGCTCTCTGTTGACAATACCCAAGAAGCCTTGCCATATGATGAATTACGCGCTTTTACAGAGATATTTGGGCGTATTAAAAGAGATTATGTCGAGCCTGTTGCCGATAAGAAATTACTTGAAGATGCCATCAGGGGCATGTTAACAGGCTTAGATCCCCATTCTGCTTATCTTGATATTGAAGATTATAAGGGATTAATGGAAGGAACCAGCGGGCAATTTGGTGGTTTAGGAATCGAAGTCACTATGGAAAATGGCTTTGTTAAAGTCGTCTCTCCAATAGATGATACACCGGCTCAAAGAGCAGGTTTGCAGGCAGGGGATTTAGTCATTAAATTGGATGAAAAACCTGTAAAAGGAATGTCTTTAGGCGATGCGGTTAAAATTATGCGGGGTGATCCTGGTGAAGATATTACCCTAACTATTATTAGAGAAGGTGCTGACGCGCCTATAGTTACTGTAGTAACGCGTGATATTATTAAAGTGAACAGTGTTAAAAACCGTTTGCTTGAAAAAGATTATGGTTATTTACGCATTAGTAGCTTTCAATCAAGAACAGGCGCGGGTGTCGTTGAAGCGATCGACGAATTAGTCAAAAAAAATGAAGGAAAACTATTAAGTGGATTAATTTTAGACTTAAGAAATAATCCTGGTGGTGTTTTGCATGCTGCGGTTGAGGTAAGCGATGCCTTTTTAGAGGAAGGTTTAATTGTTTATACAGAAGGGCGAATTAAAAACTCACAAATGCGTTTTAATGCAGAAGCAGGCGATGTAATTAATAAAGCCCCGCTTATTGTTTTAGTTAATGCCGGTTCAGCTTCTGCCTCAGAAATTGTCGCAGGGGCGCTACAAGATCATAAACGCGCCCTTATTATGGGTGAAAAGTCCTTTGGTAAAGGATCGGTACAGACTATTTTACCTACAACTAATGGTGCAGCAGTTAAATTAACAACAGCGCGTTATTTCACCCCGCTAGGACGTTCTATTCAGGCAGAAGGGATTGAGCCTGATATTGTGTTAGAAAGATTAAAGCTGGAATCTTTAAAAGGCTCTAAATTTGAACCCATTAAAGAAGCCGACTTATCGCGTCATTTAGAAAATGGGACTACTGATGATAAATCAGCGTCTAAAACGGATAAAAAAGGAGAAGAGAAAAGTGAAGAAATTAGAGATTATGCACTGCATGAAGCGTTGAATTTATTAAAAGGGATAAGTATTCTTAAATAAACCTGCATAAATCGGATAGCATATGAATTGGCAACAGTTATCAGGGACATCTCATTATAAAACAGCACTTGCTGTAAAAAATGAAATTGAAATAGGTAATTCATCAGAAGCCATAATCGGTATAGAGGAGTTAATTGACGCTTTGTCTCGTTCAGAAAAACGCGCGCTTAAAAGCCAGCTGATCAGATTAATGTTGCATATTATTAAATGGAAATCTCAACCAGAACGTCGTTCTTTAAGCTGGGTTGCAAGTATAAAAGGTGCACGTGAAGAAATTGAGGATATTCAAGAAGAAACGCCAAGTCTTAATAATCGAGCTATTGAGATATTATGGTTGAAAGCCTTCAATACTGCAAAACGTAATGCACAAGCCGAGATGCAAAAGAAAACAACGCTTATAGAATTATCTTGGGAAGAAGTTTTTGATAATAATTATGACTTAGATTAGTTATCTTTTAGGAGTCCAAAATATGTTTTGGACTCCTTTTTTACAATCGCTATCGTTTGGGAACAGAGTCAACAAACAATGAACTTTCAACAAATTGATAACGATGTTTATATTTAAGAGCTTTCGCCGCTACTTTTTGCTCACGAATCTTTTGTGGAATTTCACCTAAATAAATATTAATCCCCATCATCACATAATCAAGATCATTACTTCCCATCGCACCATTAATAAAAAAAGTAGAATTTCTTGGAAACATTTGAAAGGGCATGGTTAACATTTCTGTAAACGCATAAATAAGGGGATTATTATGTTGTCGATGCGCATAATTTTTAAAATAATCAACCACATCACGCATTTGAAGTTCCAATCCTAATGTGCCAACGACATAATCTTCATAACCATAAATACCGCCTTTTAATGCCAATACATCAGCAAGCTCGCCATAGTTTTTGGCCTCTAGGTTAAATCGTGGATACCATGTTGTTTGAAAGCCACCGTATAAACTAGAAACATCTTCTCCCACTTGATAGCCGCCTTCTAAACGAAGCGTCCAATCGGGATGTAAATCATAAAGCTCTGTCTCTAAACCATAGCGTAGATCATGCTTATCTCCTCTATTGACACTAGCAATGGTTGCACCGACTAGATAGCTTTTTGGGTCACGCCAAAATAAATGCCCCCCATAATTAAACGTGGTATCACCATCAATCTTGCCACCACTAATATCTGCTTGTATTCCCCAACGCGCCCAGGGATAAATGGCTAAATTTCCTTGAGGAATATAGCTTGAATCACTGTTTAAAAACCCAAGTTCGGCCGTTGTTCGACTATAGGCAGGTAGAACATAATTATCATCAATAAAATTAATTCCTTTACCAATTTCAACTGTTGTGGTTGCTAAGGTATGCAAACCTGCAATATAACTGGTCATTGAATCAGGATTAGAAACACTTTCATAAGTTGTTAACATTAAATTAGCACGGTTAGCGACTAATTCCACTGTTCCAATTGCCTTAACGACATCATTTCTAACTTCATCAAAGCCTTTATTGGTTTGAATTAAGGTATCGTTTAATACTTTGAACTCAGCATCTAAACCTTCACAGCTATTATTATTTGAAACTTTACACACATTTTTTAATTGATTAATGATTTCAATGGCCTGCTTAAATTCAGCTTTTGCAGATTCAGCTTTTTCAAGTGCTTGGGTGGCGTAGGCGGTTGCTTTATTGATATTATCAATATTCGTTGCGACAGAGGATGCGTAGGCAGGTAAGCCACTTAGTAAAGCAAATAGAAAGACTAATTTAGCTATAATTCTCATTTTTCTTAATATAATAATATTTAGTGTAGGAATGGAGATGATTTTATAAAAAATCAATGACTTATGACAAAATAGCTAAAATAATATCAATTATCAAAAATAAAAGCCATTGATAGTTTCAAATTCAATCCCATTTAAGAATGTAGACTAATTAACAATTAACTATGTAGGGTGGGCTTAAGCCCACCCTACGCAATGACTCATCAAAAACATGCCCAAACTCAATCCTCAACAACAAGCGGCCGTTAAAATTACGGAACAACCTTTATTAGTTCTAGCAGGCGCGGGTAGCGGGAAAACTCGCGTTATTACCGAAAAAATTGCTTATTTAGTTAATAAAGGTTTAGCAGCACGCCATATCGCCGCGCTTACATTTACTAATAAAGCGGCACGAGAAATGAAATCACGGGTTGAGAAATTATTAGATGGACAACAAAGCCGTGGTTTAAGGGTTTCAACCTTTCATTCTTTAGGCTTAGATATTTTACGCCGTGAACATAAAATCTTAGATTATAAATCAGCGATTACTTTATTTGATGAATCTGATAAAAAAACACTGTTAAAAAATTTAATTAATCAAGGGATAGCTCATTGTGATATTGATGAAGTTGACCGCTATGCAACTCAAATTGGTGCTTGGAAAAATGGCTTCATTACGCCAGAGCAAGCTTTAACTGATTCAGAAAAATTAGATTATGATGCCGCTCTTTTATATCAACATTATAATCGTAATTTAAAAGCTTATAATGCAGTGGATTTTGATGATTTAATTTTATTACCCGTTTTATTATTTAAACACGCGCCTGAAACCCTAGAGAAATGGCAAAATAAAATTCGCTATTTATTAGTAGATGAATACCAAGATACTAACATTACCCAATATGAATTAGTACGTTTATTAGCAGGTAATTTAGGTCGCTTTACGGTGGTTGGCGATGATGACCAATCAATTTATGCTTGGCGTGGAGCGCAACCTGAAAACTTATCTCAATTACAAACGGATTACCCGCGTTTAAAAGTCATCAAATTAGAGCAAAATTATCGCTCTATGGGACGAATTTTAAAAGTAGCTAATCAACTCATTGCCAACAATCCCCATACTTTTGAAAAACGTTTATGGAGTGAGTTAGGTTATGGCGATGTACTTAAAGTATTAACGCATAAAGATGAGCAAACCGAAGCGCAACAAATTGTTTCAGAACTCATTCATCATAAATTTCATCAAGGGGGCCGTTATCACGATTATGCGATTTTATATCGAGGTAATTATCAATCACGCTTATTTGAACATTGTTTACGGGAAAATAATATTCCTTATTTTATCAGTGGTAGCACTTCGTTTTTTTCTTACACCGAAGTTAAAGATGTGATGGGCTATTTACGCTTATTGGTTAATCAAGAGGATGATGCTGCTTTTTTACGGGTGGTCAATACTCCACGACGTGAAATAGGACCTACGACTTTAGAGAAATTAGGGGCTTATGCTAATGAACGCCAAATTAGTTTATTTAACGCCTGCTCTGAGCTGGGTTTATCACAAAAATTACCAGAAAAAGCGGTGATCCGATTAAAAAAGTTTTGTGATTGGACTATGAAAACCGCAGAATTAATTGAACGAGAAAATAATTTTGAAACTATTGATACCATGCTCACCGAAATAGGCTATGAACAATGGTTAAAAGAAAATAGTAAAACACCAGAGGCGGCTAAACGACAACAAAAAAATGTCACGGATTTGGTCGGTTGGTTAAAAAAGATGGGTACATCAGAAGATGCGGCCGAAGCTGATAAATCATTATCTGAAGTCGTTTCTAAAGTGATGTTACTGGATATTTTAGAACGTCAAGAAGAAGATGAAGTCGAAGAACAAGTAAGCTTAATGACCCTTCATGCGGCAAAAGGCTTGGAGTTTCCCCATGTTTTTTTAATTGGTATGGAAGAAAATTTATTACCGCATCAAAATAGCATTGAGAACGATAATATAGAAGAAGAGCGGCGACTAGCTTATGTAGGGATTACACGTGCGCAACGCAGTTGTACGTTTAGTTATTGCACTCATCGCAAACGTTATGGTGAAGTTTTTGAAACTAAACCCAGTCGGTTTTTAGACGAATTACCCGCAGAAGATTTGGAATGGACCGCTAAAAACCCCGTTGACCCAAAAAAAGTAAAGGAACGAGGGAAATCCAGTTTAGCGCATTTAAAAACAATGCTATCATAAGCAATTATTTGAGATTTTATAAATTTGGAGTTTATTTAAATTTTTATGTCTAAAACAATATTCAAAGAAGGAAAAAAGTATACTTTTAGTGATTATTTTAATATGCCAAATCCAGTAGAGGAAATCATTACTGAATTTGGTTATCACTATTCTATAGAAGCCCTTAAATTACCAAGAGATCAACAAATTGATCGAAATTTGCTTAAAGATTTAGTTGATACTTATTATTTATTAGTTCCCAAAGTTTCTTTAAATTCAGAAATTGCTAAACGTGAATTAATGATTGCGCCTTTACTCCATGCCGTCATAAAAACGTTGAATGCCAAACTTAATATTGAGTATTCTGTTGATATTAATGATAAATTAGCAGGAACAATTGATTATTTATTTCGCTCATCACAACAACTCATCGTCATTGAAGCAAAAAAAGGGGATTTAGAAAAAGGTTTTAATCAATTAGCCGTTGAAATGATCGCAATGGATATTTACGAAGATAAAAACCAGCCTGAAATATTATATGGGGCAATTACAATAGGGGAAGTCTGGCGATTTGCATTATTAGAAAGACAAACTAAACAGCTTATAAAAGATGTGCATACTTTTCGATTTCCTGAGGATAGCCTAGATATTTTTTCTATTTTAACGGGTATTTTAAATAACAAGGTTTTAGAAAAATAAAATAATCTTATCGTAATTACGCCTATAATCGGTTAGAATACACAGTTCCATATCACGCGCCCGTAGCTCAGCTGGATAGAGCGCACCCCTCCGGAGGGTGAGGTCGGACGTTCGAATCGTCTCGGGCGTGCCATGTTGTCTTAAGCTTTAAGTAAAATTATCTTTTAACTGCCTAATTTGTGCAAATTCTGAACAGGATTTAGCCCGTAAAAAGGGGTTAGTCGCTAATTCTTCTACTAATAAAAAGGGAACAGTCGCTAAACCTTGTTGCCGATATTCTTTTACTTGCTGCATTCGAAATTTCAAATCCGCATTAGTCGGTTCGATTGTTAGTGCAAAACGTCCGTTGTTTTCAGTATATTCATGGGCGCAATAAATTTGTGTTTCTTCGGGAAGAGCCATTAATTTATTCAACGATGTCCACATTTGCATCGCACTGCCTTCAAATAATCGTCCACAGCCCATTGCAAATAAAGTATCCCCACAAAATAGAGCCTTTGACTGTTGAAACCAAAATGCAATATGCCCTAAGGTATGTCCATCGGTTTCAATAACCGCCATTTTTTCTGAACCTAGTTGAAATAAATCACCTTCTTTTAAAGCAATATCAATCGCTGGGATCCGTTTTTTATCCTGTTCTGAACCAACAATTTTACAGCCTGTTGCCGCTTGTAAAGCCAAATTTCCGCCGACATGATCGTGATGATGATGCGTGTTTAAAATATAATTAAGCGATAACCCTAATTTTTTTAACCTATTAAGAACGGGTTCTGAAATGGCAGGGTCAACGACGGCTGTTTCATTTGTTATCGTTTCATGAAGTAAATAAATGTAATTATCCGTTAAAACAGGAATTTGATGAATGGTTAACATATCAGACTAATCTATGGTTTGTTTTGTGGATTTGAATTGTTTTTCTTTTTCAAATTGTATTCCTGCCTCTTCGTATTTTTGTTGTTTAAATAAAAACATACCGTAAGCATTATATAAACGATCATCATTTAATTTTTTAGACTCATCAAGTTCAATAGCAGATTTAAAGGCCGCTTCTGCCTCTTCATTTTTTCCCATTGAATCATAAGTTAATGCTAAATGAAGCCAAGCTTGATAAAAACCCGCTTGTTTTTCAATGACTTGTTTAAGTATTTTTACTGCAAATTCATAACGCTCATTTTTTTTAAGAATACGTCCTAGCTTATATTTAACTAAAATATCCTTAGGAATGATCATTTCAGCGACAGGTGGCTTATCCATTGCCATTGCGGGTGAAATTTTAGTCGTCGAGAGAAAGGAGCGGGTAGATTGTTGCCGCGTATTTTTATAATAATTGAAACGGGCAATCTCAATTAAATCGCCGACTGTTTCGGCTTGATGTTGAAATGCGGCAAGACTATCAATGTTATATTTTTTATTCAAACGGTTATTAATATAAGACAAGTCTATATTATCCAAATTAAGATCGTCTTTTAGCAATACATTGTGTGGAATTTTTTTAAATGAAATTTTAGTAATAACTTCTAAGGCATCGAGTATTTCCTTACCAATGCCATCGTCTAAGTTAGCCTTGTCATCAGCATAGGCAGTAGAGATAAAACTTATTTCAGCAAATAATTGTTGTGTGTTTTCAACAATTCCGTTAGGAATAATTTTATAATCATTGCTTTTTTTACTATAAATTATTTTTGACCGCTTTAAATAAGAGTTAGAAACAGGAACTTTAATCTCTTTAATTTTATTACTACTTGGGTCAGGTGATAAGATAAATAAATAAGAGCCGATAGGATAGTTGGTTGAAATAGGGACTGAAAAGCGTCCTTTGCTATCGGTTAATAAAATTAATACTCGTCCTGCTATTTCTATTTCTATTTGCGCGCCCCCTATTGGAAATTCATCGCCATAATCATTTGAGACTAAACGCATATCTAAAAAACGCGGGGCTGTTAATAGGTAAATAAATAAGATTACAAAAGAAAGATAAGTAGAAATCTGTACCCAGGGCGGCATGAGTAAAAATCGGTCTTTTATAAATTTGAATAATGCGTCCATTAAAATACCCCACTGGTAGCCAAATTTTGAGGGTATTACTTTTGATTAAGTAATCCCTTAAGGTCTGCAAAAGGATTGTGTGTTCCCCCGACATTATTTTCAGCAGTACTGACAATGTCGCTTCCATAACGTACTTGTTCTTCATAACGCGCATGTTCATTATCATGACAATATAAGCATAATAACTCCCAGTTACTGCCATCTGATGGGTTATCATCATGATTGTGATTTTTATGATGTACGGTTAATTCGACTAAATTTTTATGGGTAAACTCTCTTGTGCAACGCCCGCAAACCCAAGAGTATAATTTTAAAGCTTGCTCTCTATACCCTTTTTCCCTATCTTCTTTATAGCGGCGAGCATTTTCAATAATTTTATTTCCTGCAGTTTGAGTCGAGTTTTTATTCATGAATCACCTGAATGATGAAATTTAAAAAAGGCTAAAGGGTTGCTATAATTTTTTTACGGCTTCAACCATTTCATGGGGCAACATGGCTTTATTTAAAGCTAGATTAGCCCCTAACGCTTTAATGGTTGGTAAATAACCTTCATTAGCAGAAATAGCAACGACAAGACTGGTTGCACACTCTTTCCTAATCGCTCTAATGATTTCAAACCCATCTCTGTCAGGCATAAAAACATCTAAAATAACCACATAAGGGGAATGTTGATTAAATAATTCCTCTGCTTGTAAACTATTGGTTGTTGTAATAACGTTAAACCCTTCCATTTCAAAGGCATTTTGCAATATCATTAAAGAAATTTCATCATCATCAATAATTAATACGGTCGCGTTGTTATCCATCTTTAGAACCTATGAAATAAGGTGTTTTATTCAAAATGTAAATCCAACTTTACATTATATAAGGTTTTATCCCCCTGTGGTATTCATATGTCTTAAAATAACAGGGTGTTCATTAAGATTAAACTCGTGTTGTTTAGGCTTAATTTTCATGGCCTCTACAATCACTTGTTTTAAATAATTCATATCACCAGGATTTGCCCGAATAACATGCTTTAAATCGACAGAATGCTCATTACCAAGACAAAGTAGTAAACGTCCTTCCACCGTTAAGCGAACGCGATTACACGTATGACAAAAATTAGCACTATGAGGAGATATAAAGCCTACACGGGTTTTTGTTGCAGCAACATTATAATAATTAGCAGGGCCGCCTGTTTTTTCTATACTGGGAATCAGTGAAAAATGTGACGCTAAATCTTTTTTAATCAAGTCACTAGAATAATAAGTCTCAGCCCGATTATGATGATTAATAATTCCTAGCGGCATCTCTTCAATAAAACTAATATCAATCGCTTGATCAACGGCAAATTGAACCAGATCACAAACTTCGGTATGGTTACGATTTTTTAAAATAACCGCATTAATTTTAATTCGCTCAAAACCGACTTGTTTCGCTTTTTCAATACCCGCTAATACTTGTTGTAAGTCACCTGTTCGGGTAATGGCTTTAAATTTAGTGATATTTAGGGTATCAAGGCTAATGTTAATCCGCTTAACCTTTGCCTTTTTTAAAGCGGTTGCCATTTGTACTAAATGTGAACCATTGGTTGTTAAAACTAATTCATTTAGCGCAAGATTTGTTCCTATTTTATTAAGCAGTGTTAAAACATCTTTTCTAACGAGGGGTTCACCGCCGGTGACTCGAATTTTTTTTACCCCCAGTTCGGTAAAGGCCTGACTAATGGTATAAATTTCTTCCAACGTTAAAATTTGCGCACGCGGCAAAAATGTCATTTCCTCCGCCATGCAATAAAGGCAGCGAAAATCACAGCGATCAGTAACAGAAATTCTTAGATAATCAACCTTTCGCCCGAAACGGTCTATCAATTGACTGCTAGAAAAATTATTCATAGGACATTATATTATAAATTATTTAAAATACAAAACTGTGATAAAAGTCACGTGATGTTTCCTGCTCCTTTTTGTTACTGATGTTTCATAATTCTAGCTTTTTCACGTTGCCAATCACGTTCTTTAGACGTTGCGCGTTTATCGTGTAATTGTTTCCCTTTTGCCAAACCTATTTCAAGTTTAGCCCGTCCTTGTACCCAATACATAGATAAAGGAATTAAAGTATACCCCTTACGTTCCACAGCGCCAATTAAGCGGTTCAACTCACGTTTATGTAATAATAATTTTTTAGAACGGATATTATCAGGCACAACATGCGTAGATGCCGATAAAAGAGGGGACACATGCGCGCCAGATAACCAAGCTTCCCCTCGTTTTATTAAAACATAGCTTTCCTTTAGTTGAATCCGACCTTCACGAAGACTTTTAACCTCCCAACCTTGCAATACAAGCCCCGCTTCAAAGCGTTCTTCAACAAAATAGTCATGCGTTGCCTGACGATTACTAGCAATCGTATTATTGCTTGCCTTGTTTTTTTTCTTGGATTTTTTCGCTGCCATTACTTTATAAAAAGATTATTAAACTGACTAAAAGGAATATATTTGTTATTTTACCTCATTCATTCATAAAAAATTAGTTTTAAACGCAGGAGTTGGTGTGGCGGAGATAACAAAATCACAACATAGCGAATGGTCTTCACGATTTGCTTTTATTTTAGCAGCAACTGGATCGGCGGTTGGTTTAGGAAATATTTGGAAATTTCCTTATATTACAGGTGAAAATGGGGGCGGTGCATTTGTTCTTGTCTACTTACTTTGCATTGTCGCGATTGGTATACCCATTATGATTGCTGAAACGATGCTCGGACGACGAGGGCGGCAAAGTCCTATTAATACCATGTCAATCTTGGCCGATGAAGCTAAAGCCAATAAAAACTGGCACACTGTCGGCTGGATGGGGATTATTACTGGTTTTTTAATTCTTAGCTATTATAGCGTCATTGCAGGCTGGGTATTATCTTATGTTTTTAAAGCCTTGACAGGGAGTTTTTCAGGAGGCAATGGTGAAACAATCAGCGCTTTATTTACAGACTTAATGGCAAGTCCTGTACAACAAATATTTTGGCATACACTGTTTTTGGGCGCAACGATGTTAATTGTTGCCCGTGGCGTTCAAGGTGGCTTAGAAAAATCAGTGCGTTTTTTAATACCAACAATCTTTGTATTACTGGTCTTATTAGTTGGCTATGCCATGACGACAGGTTATTATCAACAAGGGCTGGATTTCTTATTTAAACCCGATTTTAGTCAAATAGATAGCGATGCGGTATTAGTGGCAATGGGACATGCTTTTTTTACCTTAGGACTCGGTATGGGCGCAATGATGGTTTACGGCTCTTATTTGCCACAACATGTTTCTATTGCTAAAACAACACTCATTATTGCAGGAGCAGATACAGTTATTGCGCTCTTAGCTGGATTGGCTATTTTCCCCTTAGTTTTTGCTAATGGACTCGAGGTAAGTGCAGGACCTGGGTTAATTTTCCAATCATTACCTCTGGCTTTTGGAAATATGACAGGGGGGTGGTTGTTTGGACTTTTATTTTTTGTGCTACTATTTTTTGCCGCCCTTTCATCTTCAATTTCACTCATTGAACCTGCCGTTGCCTTTTTAGTTGAAAATAAAAAAATAAAACGCACAACGGCTTGTATTGTTATGGGACTCATGACTTGGATTCTGGGGGTTATCGTTGCCTTATCCTTCAATGTTTGGTCGGATGTTACTTTTTTTGGACAAGGTATTTTTGATTTGTTAGATTATATCACTGCAAATTTAATGCTACCTATCGGGGGGTTATGTATTGCTATTTTCGCAGGTTGGATTATGAAATCTAAAGATAGCGCGCATGAGTTAGCAATGGAAAAACCCCAGTTTTATGCCTTATGGAAGTTTTTAATTTCTTATATCGCCCCTTTTGCCGTTATTATCGTATTATTAAAAGGTGTTGGAGTGTTGGGGTGATTACTGTGGTACAAAAAAGTGCCTTAGTCAAGTTTTCAGCACAGCAAATGTTTGATATTGTTAATAATATTGAAGATTATCCACAGTATTTATCGTGGTGTAAAAGTAGCCGTATTCTTAATCAAGCTGAAAATACCCTTGAAGCGGAGTTGGTTATTGCTAAAGGTGGATTGCAAAAATCATTTGCAACGCATAATAAACTAGATCAGGGGGGGCGTATTTATATGACCTTACTGGATGGTCCTTTTAAATCACTAGAAGGGGTATGGAATTTTATGCCGCTACGTGAAGATGCGAGTAAGATTTCATTGGATTTGGAATTTGAAGTGGCAGGAAAATTGGCAAGTTTAACTTTTGGAACGGTTTTTAATCAACTTTGTAGCGGGATGGTTTCAGCCTTTAGTCAGCGAGCAAAACAAATTTATGGCTGAAGTATTTATTAATGTTGAAGTAGCTTATGCCCCTTGTGAATTGCAGACAATTATTCCATTGAAAATAATGACAGGAAGTTGTGTTGAGCAAGCGATTACCTTATCAGGACTATTGACTCGTTTTAGTGAAATTAATTTAAAAGTAACGCCAGTAGGTCTCTTTGGAAATATTTGTTCATTGGACAAAATATTATTAGAGGGGGATCGCGTTGAAATTTATCGTGCTTTAATTTGCGACCCAAAACAAGCACGACGAAATAGAGCTAAATAGCCGTAGGGTGGGCTTAGCCCACCCTACGACTAAATTTAACGAGGAATATTAATCATATCACCGACATGAATATTATTTGAATTAGTAATTTGTCGGTTATTACTTAATAAAGTTCTTAATGAAATGCCAAAACGTGAGGCAATTGAATAAAGACTATCACCTCTTTGAACAAAATAAGTTTTAGATTTAGAGCGCGTTTTTGTCGGTTTGGGCGGTGTATAAACGGGCGAATTACTCGGCGGTGTATATCGCGGGGGTTGATTTAAAACGGGCGGTTTATTTCTAGGTGTTTTTGCATAAGTATAACGTGACCTTGGCGCAGGTGTATATTGTGGCGGTGCGTTATAGTGTGATGGGGTGTTATATCTAGGCGGTCCACTGGCTCTTCTTGGTGTTGGGGTATATCGAGGCAATGGGTTGGAATTGGTAGAAGGTCTGTAAGTCGGTGTAGGAGGTTTGGTATAACCATAAGAGCTTGAATGATTACTGATGGCTGACATCGTTGTTGCTGAAAATACCGCCAACCATTCTAAAGTAGAGTTAGCTACATTCTTAGTGTAATTTGAACGATAGTCAGGTTTTCCCGCATTATAAATACCTGCGGCAGCTTCAAACTGCCCTTGTTCTATCAAGGGTACCATGCCATGAATAACAAAATGCGCCGCTTTCGCACGTAAAGAATAATAAGGAATAAACATCAAATTAGGATTTGTCATAAAATTAATCCCTGTTAGCTCCGTAATCTTCCGATAATTACTCTCTAACGTCACTTGTGCAAGCCCCTTTCCAGACCAAGCGGTACGGGCAGCACTATCGTGCATATTTTCAATTTTAGGATTCCAACTTGATTCATGGCAGATAGAGGCACAGGCATAGGCACAAACGGCAGGATTTGTTACCCCTGTTTCCTTAAATGCTCTCGCTAAAAGTTCTATATAACGAGTTGCTTTAGGTTTCCATATTCTAGGAATAGCGTTTAAATTTATTTTCATGGTCACAATCTAGGTTTATAAAATAAAATCTTTTTTGATTAAACGTAAAAAACAGGCAGTTGCGATACCTGCGGAGGCAAAAACCATACACATTATCATAATCTGATAGCGTGCAGCGATAAAAGGAGAAATCCCTGATAAAATTTGTCCTGTCATCATGCCTGGAAGTGAGACTAAGCCCACAGCAAACAATGAATTAACCACAGGAATCATTGCCGCATTAAAAGCGATGTTTCTCGCGGTTAAATAATCGTTGTTACGATCAATTTCACAGATAAAACGCTCGGCCGCTAAACTAATACTATTCATGGTATTAGCAAAAACCATTCCCCCCAAAGGAATAAGATAACGTGGCTCATACCAAGGTTTAAGTTGAAGTACCCCTTGTGTCATAATAACCAATAATGATCCACCACCTAAAAAAATAGCAATAATCGTCGGTTTCAATAATTTTCGACGGGAAACGCGATCAACTGTTCCTAAAGCAATCCAGCTTGAGCATAATATCATGATAACTAAAATCCCTAAAAGGACATAAGCCGATTCAGAGGTAAATAAATAATTTAAAAAATAACCAATTAAGAGTAACTGTCCTAACATGCGTAACAGGGCGCAAAAAGCTTGATAGGTATTCAAATTCCAACGAATAAAAAGAATTAATACCCCTAGTACAGGGATAAATGCTACCGCAAGATGATTTAAAGGAATGGTTTCAATGACCATCTTAATTTAATAATTCAAGCGCAATCTGTTTTCTAAAATTACCATTAACTGATTGATTGATTAATAAAGCAAAAGCTTGCCATTGCTCATTTTTATAAAGATAACCTGCATAACTACTCACCCCTGTTAGCGTCCCTGTTTTTGCAAAAATATGGGCATTTTGTGATTTCATCAACGGCCTATAAGGCGCAAACTGTTGTAAAACTTGTACTAATTCCTTAGCCGTTAAATAATTATTTCGTGACAGCCCCGCGCCTTCATAAAAAGTTTTATTCCAACCCAATAATTGTTTTACTTTTTCAGAATAGGCTTGCTGTGATTTTTTTATTGTCGCAGGTGCGCCATGAAGCTCTGCGCCTAGCATTAAAAATAATTGATTAGCAATAAAATTATTAGAGTATTTTAGCATCGCTGCAATTGTTTCAGAGAGGGTTTTACTATTTAAATGTTGGTAAAAAATAGGCTCGTTTTTCTTAACTTTACCGATTAAAATTTTACCCTTAACATCAATGCCTTGCTGTTTTAACTTTTTAATAAAGACTTCAGCAAAATAACGGGTCGCGTAGGGCTGTTTTTTTAAATTAACCCGGTGTCTACCATAAGGAAGTCGCTTTGCAAATGTTCGCATTAAGGGGGTTAAAGGCGTTTGAGGCTCGCCACTATAAATCCCTTTTTTATTCCGATGAATACTTAAGGTATTAAAATTAAGAGATAAAGCACTTAAAGGCGCATCATAAGGGTTATTGGTCTGTGAACGCCCATCAATGCGAATCTTATCAATGAAATAGCTACTATCCATTTTAAGATCAGTTATTTTTTTTAGCCCTTGCTGTTTAAGTTGACTAATCATCCTATCTAATTCTTCCGAGGTAATATAAGGGTCGCCATACCCTTTAATGATAAGTTGTTGCTGTGCATTTCGATAAAAATCAGTTTTAAACCGATGGTCAGGTTCCCAAGTTTTTAAACTCAATAAAGCCGTAAGCACTTTGAGGGTTGATGCGGGAATCCTCGGTTTATTTTCATTTAACTGATGTTTAGAATCCCCTGTGATATAAAGACTGGCTTTAGGCATTTGATATAAACGTTGCAATGCTGTTTTAGAGATAGCAAAAGGTGGATTAAGTGCTAATAAAAAGAACAAGATGACAAGATTTATATTTTTCATTATTTAACCGATAAAGGATAGTGTAGGGCGGATTAGAGCTATTAACAGTATAACAGGGTATATTCAGATGATGAATGTGATTAAATCATTCCACAAAAAATAAAATCTGTTTTAAGTTTACGTTATAATGCGGCAATCAAAATCTATTTCACTCGTTTAAAAGTTATTATGAAAAAAATTAATGTCGCCATAGTAAGACTGCTTCAGTTTCTTGTATTTGTTATTTTTACGTTTACTGTCTTACTTTATTTTTCAGCAATGGTTCTACTGCCTCTGGATTTAGTAGCCTTGCTTATTAAATTTTTGGGATTATTTGGTTTAAGTAGTTTAATTGCAGCTTTAATTGCCCTCCCTATTGTTGGCTATTTATCATTTGCAGCTTACAAGATTCCAGGTCTTGGAAAAATGATTGTTGACACAGGCATTGATTTAATTAACATAGGAAAAACACGGGTTGAAGCATTTAATGAAATAGTTGAGAATGTTAAGGAATAAAAATTTAATCATACCTAAAAATCTATTGTAGGCTGGGTTGGAGCTTGCGGAAACCCAGCCTTTTGCGCCCCTTTGTTGGGTTTCGCTATCGCTCTACCCAGCCTACAACTCTATTTTTATTACCCGGGGCGTAATCCCACAGACCAATGTATAAGCAATGGTGTTTGCACAGATTGCAATTTCTTCAACGGCCAACCCATCGCCCCATAAGGTCACCGAATCATAAACTTTAGCCTGAGGTTGCAAACTTAAATCAACCGTCAACATATCCATAGAGACCCGCCCGACTAAAGGAACACGTTGACCGTTAATTAAGACAGGCGTTCCCGTTTTAGCATGGCGTGGATAGCCATCACCATAACCAATAGCAACAATCCCTAAACGCATTGTTTTATCAGCCACCCACGTTCCACCATAACCCACAGCCTCCCCTTTTTGTAATTCCTTAATCGCAATTAATTGTGAATAAAGATTCATGACAGGTTTTAAGGCGAGTTGCCCCCCTGTTTTTTTTTCAAAAGGTGAAATGCCATAAAGCATTAAACCTGGACGCACCCAATCACTTAAAGCGGCTTTCCAGCTAAAAATCCCCGCAGAATTTGCAATGCTACACGCGCCTTTAAAAGGATTGACTGTTTTTTTGAATAGCTTAATTTGCTCAAGCGTTTTAGGATCATTTTCATCATCTGCATTGGCTAAATGGGTCATGAAATGAATGATTGCATCAAAGGCTAAACAGGCTTTTAAACGGTGATAGATAGTTAAAAATTCTGTTGGCTTAAAGCCTAAACGGTTCATACCACTATCAATTTTTAGCCATAGGGATAAAGAACACAAATCTTTTTTATCTTCTAATAACCCAACTTGCTCGGCACAATGAATGACAGCCTCTAAATTATAAGTCACAAAAGCATCCAGTTCTTCCCTACTCATAAAACCTTCTAAAACGGCTAAACGTTGTTTAAAACCTGCTTTTCGTAAACGAATGGCCTCATCAACTCTTGCAACCGCGAGTGCATCGGCTTTAGTTAATGCTTTGGCCACAGATAATAATCCATGACCATAACCATCCGCTTTAATAACGGTCATTATTTGAGCATGAGGGGCGTAATGACGAACGACCGCTAAATTATGCGAAATCGCTAGTAAATCAATCGTTGCATAAGTAACGGGATTCATTCGTAATCCTCTTCATTATAAGGATCACCCGCGTAATTCTCAAATTTTGTATATTGACCTAAGAAAGTTAAGCGAACGACACCTAAAGGCCCATTACGTTGTTTTCCAATAATAATTTCAGCCACCCCTTTATCAGGACTCTCTTCGTTATAAACTTCATCTCTATAAATGAACACGATTAAATCGGCGTCTTGCTCAATGCTATTATGAGCAATAATGTCATTGACAACAAAATTATGTAAACGAGGAACGGTTAAGTCATAAACATTTTCCTTACCTACTGCTTTAATACTTACAATTTTATCCCAATAAATATCACTTTCCACTAATTTATTTAACGCTTTTGAATCTACAACTTTTGTAATACGCCGTGCTCTTTCACGTGAAATATTTTGTTTAAATATTGTCATTCCTGCATAAGCGGTATGTATTCCTGCATAAAAACTTCGTGTACTAATACCTTGTTGTTGCATTGCAGGCTTTACATAGAACATCCATAAATGACAGGGGATAATATCTCTATTTGTATTAGCGGTCTTAGATTGATAATACAATCTTATTTCTTCTAGGGATTGGGTTTTATAAACACCAAGAGTGCCGATAATTTCTATGAAACATAATATATCAATTTTTCCACTTAAAATAACATGATATTGCATTCTACCTTTTGTACCTTGAGAAACAGCCGTCAAACGAGCGTTAATTCCAACTCTTAATAATAAAGATTGCACATCTTTTGAAAGCAGATAACTACTAGAGGCATAGTAAATAATAGGTTTAGTTCTTTTCCCTGTAATTAGTCTAATACAGCCATCTGTGACCCATAAGTGTTTTAAAAATAAAGCGATATTATCTTTAGATTGTTGGAAAACTTGTTGAGGAACATATTTTTCATAAGAACGTAAACCAAATACACCTAAATTATCTAACCACTCACTGATTGCATTTCTTACACCGTGAGTATGCTTTCTAGTAGAGCTTAAATAAACCTGATACCACGTTCGTTCTTTTTTAATCCTAGGGTTTATTTCAGTTGAAAAAATATCTATTGCTAATTGTGAGACTATTTTTGCTAAATCTAATTCACGTGTTGTATATTGAATAGAGTGTCTAGGTAATGTACAGCCATCACCGATTAAATGCGCTAATAGTGCTAATTCTGAAGTTTTTAAACTAAGCGGTGATTTTATTTTTGGAAGATTACGCGGTAAAGCTAAATAACTTTCTGTGGTTAATTCATCTAAACGTTTCCACCCTTTAGAGGTATAAAACTTATGATTTTCTGTGGCAGAGATTGTACGACCTAATTGAGTCGTTAAACGAAAAACAGGTTTAACACCCGTTGAAAAGATATTACTTACAGTAGTTGTCTCTAATTTTAATGTTTTTTCATTTAATGCCCAGATTAAGAAATTTTTTTCGCCTACCAGTTTTTTAATAGCAATTCGCTCTCCTGTATCAGCACGAGTCACTAAACTATCACCTGTTAAACAACCTGATTCACGTAAATCTGACATGATAGGGCGTTTATTAGGACGTTGCTCTAAATTACGGTTAAGCTGAGATAATGCGACAACAGGGACGTGCATTTCCTTTGCTAATGCTTTTAAACCACGCGAAATATCACCGACTTGTTGAACTCTATTTTCACCACTACTTGGTGAATGCATTAATTGAATATAATCTAAAACAATCAACCCTAATTGACCATGATCTCGCGTTAAACGCCGCGCCCTTGAGCGAACTTCTGTCGGCGTTAACGCCGGGGTATCATCAATAAAAAGATTAGTTTCAGCGAGCATATTAATAGCAGAAGTCAAACGAGGCCACTCATTATCTGCCAATTGACCTGTCCGCACTTTGTGTTGGTCAATACGACCGATAGAAGACATCATTCGCATGGCCAACGAATCCCCAGGCATTTCCATACTAAAAACGGCAACATTTTTTTTACCCTCAATGGCAACATTTTCAGCTATATTCATCGCAAAACTCGTTTTTCCCATCGACGGTCTACCTGCAACAATAATCAACTCGCCCGGTTGTAGCCCTGATGTTTTCTCATCAAAATCAGCAAATCCAGTGGCAGCCCCCGTAATATTATCCTCTTGTTCAAATAAAGTTTCAATTTTATCAACTGCGGTGGCCAATAAAGACTTAATCGGTTCAAAACCGCCGCCCCCTCTTTGACGTTGTTCAGCAATCTTAAAGACCTGACGTTCAGCATTTTCTAATAACTCAGAGGTATTTCGACCTGCGGGTGAAAAGGCCGAATCAGAAATATCAGTGCCCACATGAATCAGTTGCCGTAAAATAGAGCGATCACGAACAATGGCAGCATAAGCGGCTATATTTGCCGCACTAGGAGTATCTTTTACCAACATGCCTAAATAAGCCAATCCGCCAACTTCTGTTAATTGATTCGTTGCCTCCAGCACTTCTGAAAGCGTTATCACATCAAAAGGATCTTGACGTTCTGCTAATATTGAAATAGATTTAAAAATTAACCGATGATCTTTACGATAAAAATCATCGCCAATCAATTGATCGGCAATGGTATCCCAAGTTTGATTATCTAGCATCAACCCGCCTAAGACAGATTGTTCAGCTTGAATTGAGTTGGGTGGCACTTTAAGGGCGGCAACATCAAAATCGCCTGTAGGGTAAAAATCTTCGGACATATATTTATGTTTTTAAATACTCATTTTAAAAAAATTATCATATCATGATAACAAAACTAATCATCAGAGGCTGAAAATAGAACCATGTTTACCCTTCACAATGCAACGAATAATAAAGAGTTAGTGAATAACTTAATCACCCTTATTCGGACACAGCCCCTCAAAAATATTTTTGCAAAAGAACATTTTTTGGTTCAAAACTCAGGGATGGAACGTTGGTTATCTCAACAATTAGCGCAACAATTTAAAGTCTGGGCGCACTATCAATTTTTATTACCCCCTCAATTCTTTAAACAATGCTCACAAAATCAAACAGGCCGTGATAAGACGCGTTTATTATGGCAAATTGAGCAACAATTACATGATCTTAATAAGGCTATTTACCTCCCTTTAAGGCATTATTTACAAGGCAATAATCAAGCATTAAAACGTTATCAACTGGCAAAACAAATAGCGCAACTTTTTGAAGATTATTATAATTTTCGACCTGAATTATTAAGTGCGTGGCGACAAGGTTATTCTCACACTGAAAATAACACCGAAAGCTGGCAACGAGAATTATGGTTACAAGTTAATCAAACAACACGCAATAGCGTAGATAATCAAGTGACTGCTAAATTTAAACCCTCGCGGTTATTTATTTTTGGTATTAGCCACTTAACGCCTTTGCAACTCGATGATTTACAAGCTTTAGCTCAAGATTGTGACATCCATCTTTTTTTGCAAAATCCCTTCGCTAATAGGATAGGTTTACAACACGCCGTCTCTCATCCGCTTATGATGAGTTTAGGGCAACAAGGATTAGAATTTCAACAATTATTATTAGATAAAATTACCTTTAAATTTGAAAATAATTCGATAAAAAAAACCCCTGCCAACACTAACCTTCAACAATTACAAGCTGATTTATCCTATCCGAGATTAAAAACAACGTCTTTAAAAATAGATCATTCGATCAGTGTCCACGCTTGTCATTCCAGAGCGCGTGAAGTTGAAATTTTAAAAGATTTACTGTTACATAGCCTAGAAATTCAGCCTAACTTAGCCTGGCGTGAAATAGCCATTATTGCACCCGATATACAGCAATACGCGCCTTTTATTGAGCGTATTTTTGATGATATTCCTCATCGTATTCAGGGTCATAATTTAATAACAAATAATCTATTATTAGAAACTTTCATTCAGTTTTTAAAATTAATAGACAGTCGTTTTGAATGGCAAGCGGTATTAGATTTATTAAGTTGTCCTCATATTTTTCCTCACTTTGAGATTTCAGAGGCTGATTTAAGCACGATCAAACATTGGTTAATCGAGACTCATGTGCGTTGGGGAAAATCAGCAAATCATAAACAACAACTCGGTTTACCCTCTTTAAATGAAAATACCTGGCAGGCAAGTATGAATCGTTTACTCATGGGGTATGCTTTTGCCAATGATAACACCTTCGTCGATGAAATATTACCCTTTCATCAGCTTGAAGGAACGTCAGCACAAGCACTAGGTGGTTTGAATGATTTTATCCAATTATTATTTAAAGCGAGTGATGAATTAACAACCCAAAAAAGCTTTAAAGCGTGGGGGCAGTTATTTTATGACTATGTTAAGCATTTATTTATTGATAATCAAGATCGCCAAGCACTTAATAATTTACTCATTGATTTTGAAGAAAAAATTAATCCTATAAACGAACAAGCCATTGAATTATGTGTTATTACGCGCTGGTTAGAAGATTCTTTAACGGTACAAAAAACAGCGAATGGATTGTTACGAGGACAATTAACTTTTAGCTCAATGGATGCTATTCGTGGTATTCCTTTTAAAGTCATTGCTATTTTAGGGATAAATGAAGGGGATTTCCCCAGTCTTGAACAGACCCCAAGTTTTAATTTATTAACCTCAAAACCTAAACGGGGTGATTTTTCAAAACGTAATGATGATCGACAACAGTTTTTAGAGCTATTATTAGCAGCAGAACAGCAACTCATTATTACTTATATTGGGCAATCACAACACCAAAATCAAATCATTCCCCCCTCAGTGGTGATTAGTGAGTTATTAGAGGTAATGGAACAAGATTATCAGCTCAATAATTTATTAGTCAATCATCCGTTACAAACCTTTAGCCCTTGTTATTTTAATCATTCAAAACCGCAATTATTCAGCTATTCAACAGAAAATGCAGCAATATCGCAAAGATTACTACAAAAAAAAGCCCCCCTTCAAAATTGGTGGCAAGATTCGGTTACAGTCGCTGATAATAAGATAATAGAGCTGGAAGAAGTTCGCAAATTTTATCGTCATCCTCAACGTTATTTTATTCGTCGGCAACTGGGGGTTAATTTTCAAAATTTAGCCCCCCTTATTGAAGCACGTGAGCCATTTTCCATTGAGGGCTTAGAAGCTTACGCGATTAACCATGAGTGGATTAACACTTTGTTACAGAAAAATGATTTTAGTTTAGCTAAACTACAAGCGCAGGGACGCTGGCTATCGGGCGTATTAGGCGAGGTAGAATTTAATAAACAACAACCCGCTATTGTTGATTTTGTAACAAAAATACAAGAACTCGGATTAGGTGAGCCTTTAGAAAATTTAGCGATTGATATAAACGTTGGAGAAACACGCTTAATAGGTAAACTTTACAACCGTTATCAAAAAGGCAGCTTATTTTATCGTTATGCCAAGCTTAAAGGTAAAGATTTAATGTTAGCCCTGTTACATCATTGCTTAATTAACCCGCATGAAGCTCAATTAACTTATCTTATTACGCAAGATGAATCCTTGGTGTTAGGGGCTGAACACCAGAGCCTTGAAATGTTACAAACCCTGTTACAATTTTATTTTAAAGGCTTAGAAAAACCAAATACTTTATTTGTTGATATGGCCTTAGATTATGTAAAGCAAAGTTATAAACAGGAAAAAAGTACCCGCAGTCTGCAACCTCCGCTAAAACTTGCCCTAGATAAATTAAAATTAGCGATAGAAGCCCCTTATGAAATGGAAATTCAGCGTTTATATGGGAATAGCGAAAATTTAACACAGGTATTATCGGATGATTTTATTATTTTTTGTGAACAGTTTTTAAAACCGATATGGAAAAGTTACGTATTATCTCAGCCTATGTATTATCTTTGAGATAACTTTTCTTTAAGCTTAAGAATTTCTTGTTCGGCATCATTAGCCCGCTGCTGTTCTGAATCTGCTCGTTGTTTTTCTGAATCTGCCCGTTGTTTTTGTTGCTGATAAAGGGGAAAAACAAAATCCTTATAAACAGGATCATCGCACATCGCTTTCATTTCAGGCCGTTTATATAAATCACTGATTCTAAATTGAAACCCTGGGAAAAGTTGTGATCGGATTAAATCACCGTCTATTCTTTCAATGGGCTGATAAACCCCCTTATTATCTAAATGGTAAAATTCCATTTCAGTATTAATAGCCCCTTTTTTATCATAAACAATAAAATACTCTTTAACCCCTGCTTGTGCGTATTCTTGTTTTTTGATAACGGTATCACGAAAGACTTCCTTTTTAGAAGAGTCCGATAATGCCTCGACACATAAATCAAAAACCCCTTGATAACTGCGGTCTCGTAACGAAAATTGAACGGGATTTAGGTTGGTTATTACGCCTAGATCAGGTTTTCTAATAGTAACTTTTTCAGGTAAATCTAACCGAAATCCCATTTCTAAATTAACCAAAGACCCATTAGGGTAAGTTTCAAAATAAACCCCAAATAGCTTCATTAACCAATTATAAATTAAAAAGGTTGCATAGTCTGACACAGGAGTTTCCTCTAAATAACCGTTATTCCATTCATAATTTTTACTAGGATGCTCATAATACTTTTCCCAATAAAGACGTTCACTAATTTTAAGTGAGGGGATAATCTTAGGCTTTATTTTATAATCTTTGTTAACGTCTATTAATGGGGAATGAACAGGGGCTAATGCACTCATGATTAATCCTTAAATTAAAATTATAAATATTCAAATACTTTAATCACCCGCTGAACGCCAGAAACTCTCCGGGCATTTTCAGTGGCAATATAAGCCTCTTTTTTATAAACTAACCCCATTAAGAAAACCTGCCCATTTTCAGTTACCACTTTGATTCGCGTGGTATCAAATCCGGGCATATTACGGCTATTACTAAATTTAAACTTAACTTTAGAGGTAATTAAACTATCATTAGAACGGTTGGCTAATGAAGAAGGATAGGCTAAAACCATATGATTTTGCAGTAAACGCACGCCCGCTATTTTTCGAGCAATCGCTGTCACTCGCTGACGAACTTTATTACCAGGTGCTTCCCCTGTTATTAAAACAATCCCATTAAAAGAAGTGACATTAAAATGGGTAAGCTCTCTAATGACATCATCGAGAAGTAATTCAACATTAACAGCGATTTCTATTTGTTCATCTTTAGTCATTTTTTGAAGGGAGCGACGATCATGAAATAGCGAGATGCCGGTGACTTCTGATGTGCCAATGGCGAGTGTTGAACAGCCATTAACGAGTAAAGTAAATAGAATAAAAACAAGGGATTTAAACATGAGGTTAGTCTCCAAAAAGCTGATGGTCAATTAAATCACATAAGCAATGGGTCATTAATAAATGGGTTTCCTGAATACGGGCGGTTGAATGGGAGGTGACGCGAAGTTCTATATCCGATTTATCTAAAATTGAGGCTAATGAACCGCCATCTTTACCCGTTAAAGCAATCACGCGTATTTTTTTTTCATGGGCCATTTTCACAGCGTGTAGAATACTTTCAGAATGACCACTTGAAGTATAGACTAATAATAAATCACCGCGTTGCCCAAGGGCGGATAATTGTTTAGCAAAGACTTGGTTATAATGATAATCATTGGCAATAGCGGTGAGAGTTGAGGTATCTGTTGTTAATGCAATCGCGGGTAAAGCGGGGCGTTCACGTTCAAAACGATTCAGCATTTCTGAGGAAAAGTGTTGTGCATCACCTGCTGATCCGCCATTGCCACAGGCTAATATTTTTTTATCATTAACAAGGGTTTCGACAATTTTTTGCGCCGCATTTTCTAAAGTCGACCCTAAATTATCTAAGGTGTCTTGTTTTGTTTTGATACTCTCTGAGAAATGATGGGTAATTCGTTGTTGTAAAGTCATGGTTATTTTTTGAATTAATTACATTGTACATTGAAACGCATTTTGTACCCAGTTTAGACCTTGTTGAGGGGAGATAGCAATCACATCAAAGCGAATAGGGCTATCTACCGTATGAGTCATGAGATAGTATTGCGTTGTCCTTATTATACGCCCTTGCTTTTTAGCCGTGATACTTTCTAAAGCCCCCCCGTAGGTCTCATTTTTACGAAAACGGACTTCAATAATCACTAAAGTTCCTTTATCATTCATTATTAAATCAAGTTCGCCTAATTTACACCTAAAATTTCGACAAATAGGGGTTAACCCCTGGCTTAATAAATAATCATAAGCTTGTTGTTCTGCTGTTTGTCCTTTTATTAGATGGTCGGGTAATAATTTGTTAAGCATAGGATTAAAGGTTAAAATAAGCGGTTAATAACATAGCCTGCATAAAGCAAGGCGTAATACGAAGTTGAGGATAAATGACGACGATAAAAACAAAACCAGACTACGATTCCCCTTGGAAAGAAGCCTTAGAAAATTATTTCTCAGATTTTATATCGCTATTATTTCCAAGGGTTTATGAAGAAATTGATTGGGCGCAGCCCTTGGAGTTTTTAAATACCGAATTACAAAAAATCATCTCGAGTGCAGATTCTAGCAGAAATTATGCCGATAAGCTGGTTAAAGTTATGACGCATCAAGGGGAAGAAAAATGGGTTTTAATTCATATTGAAATTCAAGGGACGGCATCAACTGATTTTAATGAACGTATGTATCGCTATCATTATCGGTTGACCGATCATTTCCCCCACCGAAAAATAGCAAGTTTTGCTATTTTAACCAATCAAAATAATACCCAAAAATTAGGGTGCTATAAAAAAGACTTATGGGATACGGAATTAAGTTTTAAATTTCCTGTGATTAACTTACAACAAGATTGGGCAGATAAAATAGTTGAGTTAGAAGCGATGACTAATCCGTTTTCGGTGATTATTTTAGCGCAATTAGCCGCCCATAATAGTGATGACAATCAGCAACGCTATATCAATAAATTTAAAATTATTCGATTATTGTATCAACGCGCTTATAAAGCACAGGATATTAAAGAATTATTTCGATTAATTGATTGGATGCTAAGATTACCTGACGCCTTGGAATTAAAATTAAATCTTAAAATAAATGAAATAGAGGGGACACTTAAAATGCCTTATATAACACGTATCGAAGCCATGGGTGAAGCCAGAGGTGAAGCCAGAGGTGAAGCCAGAGGTGAGATAAAAGCTTTATTAACGCTGATAAAACTAAAATTTGGCGTTTTGCCTGATTCGGTTGAGCAACAAATTAAAACCGCTGACAAAAATCAATTAGACTTATGGGTAGAAAATATTTTAACCGCAGAAAACCTAGAAAGCTTATTAGCGATAACCCCATAACTGTGTAAGGTATAAAGTGAACAAGTTACATTCAACCCTCCTCCTATTATTATTGCCCTTTTCAACCCTACAAGCGCAAAATTTAGTAGAAATTTACCAACAAGCCCAGCAATCAGATCCTAATGTTAAAACCGCGCGTTTACAAATAGGGGTCGGTAAGGCGCAATACTGGCAAGCAGGGGGCGCATTATTACCTCAAATCAATGCGACCGCTAATCTTTCTTTGAATGATCGCCGTGATCTCAGAACGAAAGCCGAAAATGCGTTTACGGGGGAACGCTATACGGTCAGTTTAACCCAATCATTAATTGATGTGCCTAAGGTGTTAAACTGGATGCGCTCGGATAAAGTGGTTGAACAATACGTGCAAGCGAATGAAGAAGCCGAGCAAATTTTAATGCAGACCACGGTTGAGCGGTATTTTACTATTTTAGCCGCGCAAGATACGTTACTCTTATTAGATAATGAAATTGCGATCACCGAGAAACAAGGGCAACAATTACAGCGTCAATTTGAAAAGCAGTTGGTAAAAATTACCGATGTTTATGAAATGGAGGCGAAATCTGATTTGTTAAAAGCCGATAGAGTCGATGCTTCGACGCAGTTAGATGTTGCCCGTCAAGGGTTAACGGAGTTAACAGGTAAAACGATTGATGATTTGGATGGCTTACGGGACGATGTTAATTTTGTGACTTTATCAGGCTCTTTAGCGCAACGTGAAATCCAAGCCCGGGCGTTTAATGCGGGGTTAAAGGCGCAAGAAATTGCCATTGAAGCAGCTGATTATGAAGTCTGGGGCGTTCAATCTCAGCATTTACCCGTGGTTGATTTCCAGTTAAATTATTATCAATCGAATACGGGCTTTGATAATGCGCAATCGACTGAAACGGGGACTCAAGTGGCCGCTATTAATATTGTGTTACCTTTATTTTCAGGCGGCAGTACCTTAGCGCGCGCTGATGAGGCCTCTAAAAACCGGGAGATTAATCGTCAAAAGCATATTGCGATTTTACGCGGGGTGATTAAGGAGACGCGGGAGGCGTTTTTGAAAACGAATGCGAGTGTGCGACGGATTGAGGCGGCCTCTAAAGCAATCAGTTCTGCCGTTAAGGCGAGCGAGGCCATGCAAAAAGGCTTTCGTTATGGCGTGCAAACGATGAGTGATGTCTTGTTTTCGCAACAACGGTTGTTTGAAGCCCGTAAAAATTTGTTGGCAGTGCGTTATGCTTATGTTACTAACTGGATTCGGTTTCAGAAGGTGACAGGGATGATGACAACAGCAACTTTGGAAACGATTAATCAATGGTTGACGACCCGTCTTCTGTGATTGATTCTACAGTTTTTACGGTTATATTTTGAATTAAGAAGGGGCTATGTTATTATCCGCCCCTAACGATAACTTACTCAAATTGACGGCTTTTTCGTTAGTTGAATTTTGTCTATTTTTATTTATTTTTACTATATTTTAGGAGTCTAAAATGGCTATTACTATTTCACAATCAGATAGTGTAATTGAGTTGTATTCTGCATATTTTAATCGGGCCGCTGATAAGTCTGGGTTTGTTTTCTGGCAAAATTCTTTTGAAATTTATTTAGCGCAAGAAACCATTGCCGCACCGACTAAAGGTGAAGTGCAGCGCTCAGCAGGGGCGTTAAAATTAATTGTCGAAGACATGGCAACGTCAAGCGAATACAAGGCTTTGTATCCTGAAGCTCAGACGAATAGTGAGTTTGTAACTAAGATTTATACCAATCTTTTAGACCGTGATTTTGATGACGAAGGCTTGGCTTTTTGGGTCGGTCATTTAGATTCAGGAAATTTAACGTCCGCGCAAACCATTATCAATATGATTGCAGGGGCGAAGGCGAATAAAACCCCACAAGGCGTTAAAGATAAGGCCTTAATTGTTAATAAAACGACGATCTCTAAGTATTTTGCTGAAGTCTTAGAGTTAGAAGATATCGCTGAAGCTAAAATTGCTTTTGATACCGTGACCGATGAGCTAGATTCGGTCACGGTGACTGAATCTTCTTTAGATGATGTCAAAGCATCGACTGGCGGTGAACGTTTTATTTTGAATAGTAGTTTAGATGGCGATGATGTTACAGGAACAACTCAAACCGATGTGTATACCGCAAAATTAGATACCTTAAGTGCGGTTGATGTACTTTCTGATCCTTCAAAAGTCGATTTTGATGTGTTGAATATCGCCGCTAGTGACTATAATCCAAACATAACCCCTAAAATAAAAAGTATTGAAACTTTAAATATTAAGGGGCAGTCAAGTGTAGGTTTGAACTTGCTGAATGTCACTGGCGCGACTAAGATTCTATTAGCGACAACCTCAGGCCCGAATGCCACGGTTGAAAATGTCGGTAAAAGTGCGGCAAAAAGTATTATTGCGGGCGCGAACATAGATTCTTTAACGGTTAAAGCAAGAGCGATCTTTGATCCTAACTTTGATGGGAATGTTAATATTGATACAGGCGAGGCGTCTACTTTAAATTTAGAGGGGGCTTTGACTTTAGAGGGGGCTACGACTACGGCTAAATCTATTTTTACCGCAGAATTGCCTGCAGATATTGCAAAGGTTAATTGGACTCCACGCGCGGGTCAAGATGAGGTCAAGCTTAATTTTAATGGCGGCTCTGCAAAAACTAGTTTAAGTCTTGGAGGTGATGCGTTAACCGCTAAACAAGCCAGTAATAATGCCCAGCTTGCTAATCTTACGTCAACAACAACCATTGCGACTGAAGCGAGTGATCTCTTAACCATTAACGCGTTAACAGCCGATCTTAATTTATCGGTAGGATCGGGTATTGTAGGGGATTTGGTTTATTTAGGTGACCAAGCTATTAATTTTACAGGAAATGCACGCGCATTCCATTTAGCACGGAGTACCAATCAAAGTTCAGCCGATGTGAATTTTACCATGACGGGTTTTGGGGTTGTTGGGGCTACAAATAAAGATGGTTCTG
>DAOUTG010000111.1 GCA_030626845.1 Methylococcaceae bacterium | reverse complement strand
GCTTCAAGTCCTTTATATAATGTTGAAGCAGCGGTTCAAGTCGCTCATGCAATTACAGTTCATGCAGTTCAAATTGATAATGATTATTTTACGGCGGTGGATGATTTAAATAATGGGGCAGATGAGTTAGGCGCGGGGCATATTGGTGAAGCGGGTTTTGCAGCGGGCGTATTTTATTTATATGTGTGTATTGATAAAACCATGCTGACTGAAAATTTGCAGAATGATAGCGAATTAGTGAATAAAACCTTAGCGGCTTTGGTAGAGTCGATGACCAAAGTTGCGCCAACAGGCAAACAAAATAGCTTTGCATCACGCGCCCATACGTCTTATCTTTTAGCTGAAAAAGGCACACAACAACCCCGCTCTTTATCCGTTGCTTTTTTAAAGCCAATTCAAGGTCAAGATATTTTAAAAAATGCCGTCAAGAGCCTAACGGCACAAGCGGATAGTTTTAATGCAGTTTATGGTGAATGTTATGAAAGTAATTGTGATTATATCGGATCTGTTGATGAAACCCGTGGCAGTTTAAACAATGTCATCAAATTTATCACTAAGGATTAGTAATGACCACTTACTTGAGCTTTCAGCTTTATGGAGTGTTAGCCAGTTGGGGAGAACAAGCGACAGGTGAATCACGTCATAGTGCCAACCATCCTTCACGATCAGCAATCTTAGGATTAATTGCCGCCTCATTAGGCATTAAACGCACTGAAAAACAGGCCTTAAAAACATTATCTGATTCATTATTTGTTGGCTTTAAAACCTTGCATAATGGATTTTTGTTAAAAGACTTTCATACCGCACAAAAAGCGGTGATTGATAAAAAATCCAAGCATTTTTATACACGCCATGATGAAATGCGAGCGATAAAATTAACGACTGTTTTATCGCGGCGAGATTATCGACAAGATGCGTATTCGTTAGTCGCTATTTGGTTAAATGAGGAGAGTGTTTATAGTTTAGAGGATTTACAACAAAGTCTTAAACAGCCTAAATTTCAATTATATTTAGGGCGTAAATCGTGTCCCTTAAGCTTGCCATTACATCCACAGATAACGCAAAAAAAATCATTTAAAAAAGCACTTGATGATTATCAAACGGCTAAATTAAATGAAAATAAAGTATTGAGTGATTATTTAAATGAACCAGTAAGCCATTATTTTTGGGAGAAAAATAAAAATAGCGGTCTTGAAGAGTACAGTTACCGTGTTCCTCGATATGACCAACCGACTGATCGGAAATATTGGCAATTTTCTGCGCGAGAAGAATATGTTTTATTAACAGGAGGAGAAAATAATGTATCTTAGCCGCGTTAAAATTTTAGCCGAACAACCTGAAAAACTAGCGGAAATATTACAAGCCGATCAATATCAATTGCATCAAACCTTATGGCGATTATTTCCAGAGAGAAATAAAAATGATTCCCGTAATTTTTTATTTAAGCGGGATGATAGCGAACACTTTCCCCTATTTTATTTATTATCAGCCGAACAACCGCAATCGTTGGATAATATTTTAAAAGTCGAAACGAAGGTATTTAATCCGCAATTAAATACAGGCGATCAATTAGCTTTTAGTTTACGGGCAAATCCTGTGATTAAAATGCCGAATGACAAAACGCGTCATGATGTAGTGATGCATCTTAAGAAGTCATTAACAGAGGAACAAAAACAGCAATATTCGCAGGCTAATTTAGAGCAACAAGCGGGCGAAAAATGGTTAGAAAAACGGGCAGAAATTAATGGTTTTAGAGTGCATTCAGTGATTACGAATGGTTATCAGAAACATCAATTTAAAAAACCTAATGTAAAAAAAGGTATAAAACTAAGTAGCCTAGATTTTGAAGGCATTTTAGAAATTACCGAAGTAGAGAAATTTAAAAAAGTTTTATATGAAGGGATTGGATCAGCTAAAGCATTTGGGTTTGGACTGTTCTTAATTAAACGGTATCTAGGTTAATAGACATAAAAAAAAGCCCAAAATAATAATTCAATAGGATGGGCTTTTTATTCTTTCGTATGTCCTTGGGGGGAGGTTTTTTAACCAACAAATCCCATGGCAACTGTCATTAGAATAATAGATAATGATGAAAAAGTCAATTAGTATAATAAGATAGGAGATAAAGCATGTTACCCTCACCAAAACCCTTAATGATGAAAGAGCGAATGTCGATGATTTTTGTTGAAAAAGGACAACTTGATGTAAAAGATGGGGCTTTTGTGGTTATTGATAAAAATGGCATTCGCACACATATTCCCGTAGGTTCAGTCGCGTGTATTATGCTTGAACCTGGAACACGCGTTTCACACCAAGCCGTAGGGCTTGCTGCAAAAGCTGGCACATTATTAATCTGGATAGGCGAAGCGGGCGTTAGACTTTACGCCTCAGGACAACCCGGTGGGGCGCGATCAGACCGTTTACTTTACCAAGCCAAGCTTGCACTAGATGACAGTGCGCGTTTAAAAGTGGTTCGAAAAATGTATGAAATAAGATTTAAAGAAAAGCCCCCTGAAAAACGAAGTGTTGATCAATTAAAAGGGATAGAAGGCGCAAGAGTCAAAGCCATGTATAAAGTATTTGCTAAACAAGTGGGTGTAAGATGGTATGGAAGAAAATATGACCCGAGTGATTGGGATATGAGTGATGTGCCTAATCGTTGTATTAGTTCAGCGACCGCTTGCTTGTATGGGATAACAGAAGCGGCGATATTAGCCGCAGGTTATGCCCCTGCGATTGGGTTTATTCATACGGGTAAACCCCTGTCCTTTGTTTATGATATAGCGGATGTGTTTAAATTTGATGATATTGTTCCTAGAGCATTTACCATTGCGGCAAAAAATCATGGGCAACATCCTGAAAAAGAAATAAGGCTAATGTGTCGGGATGTTTTTAGGCAAAGTAAATTATTAAAAAAAATCATTCCAATGATCGAAGAAATATTGGCAGCGGGAGAAATTGAAATTCCCAAAGCGTCGAAAGAATCAATAGCACCTGCCATAGGTAATATAAAGGGGGTAGGGGATGTTGGTCATCGTAACTGAGAATGTGCCGCCTAGATTACGGGGGCGGTTAGCCGTTTGGCTGCTAGAAATAAGAGCGGGGGTTTATGTCGGCGACTTATCAGCAAAAGTAAGAGACATGATTTGGGAAAATGTAGAAGCAGGCGCAGAGGAGGGTAATGTTATTATGTCATGGAGTACGAATACCGAATCAGGCTTTGATTTTTTAACTTATGGAGAAAACCGACGAATTCCTGTAGAATTTGATGGGGTAAAGTTAGTCTCTTTTTACCCGATAGAAGCGACAGAAAATTAATGGCTAAGTTAATTCTTTCGGTAGAATCAAAATTTTAAAGTAGCCTCAACAAAAAATGACTTAAAAATAAGGAGATAAGGATATGATTTACAATGATTTTTTAGGATTAATTGTTAAAAAATATTTTTTAACAAAATGGACTTTTTTACGTAAAAAAGTTGGTAGATATTTAAGCCCTGATTTTTCCTTTTTAAAACAAGGAGTTAAAGTTAGGGTGTTCCCCACATACGTGGGGCTGAACCGCCGTTGACCTGTGCTGTTCTATTCATTAAACGATCACATGATAACGGTTCAGCCCCACGTATGTGGGGAACACAAGTATTCTCAATGAGCTATCTAATTTGCCAGCGGTTCAGCCCCACGTATGTGGGGAACACACCACCCGAAGTTGCAGCAACAGGCATGAACGCGGTTCAGCCCCACGAGTGTGGGGAACACATCAAAATCAGCTTTGCCGTCAAAATTAACGACGGTTCAGCCCCACGAGTGTGGGGAACACTTCCTTTTTGAGTTTAAGAGTATTTATAATGACGGTTCAGCCCCACGAGTGTGGGGAACACCGAACAGCATAATGTTGAAAAAATAGGATTATCGGTTCAGCCCCACG
>DAOUTG010000072.1 GCA_030626845.1 Methylococcaceae bacterium | reverse complement strand
TCGAAATTGGGGATACACCGGTTTATGATCATATTTTTGATAAAATTCCAAAAGTAGGGGAAGAAATTAAGGTTGATCTGCACTTAGAAAGTTTTATTCCGAGAAATAAGGCGCGTTATAGCTACAACGGCTCTTTGACGACTCCACCTTGTTCGGAAAATGTACTTTGGTTGGTGTTTGAGCAACATTTGTTTGTGCCGCTAAAGCAATTGCAGAAATTTAAAGCTTATTATTCGCACAATTATCGACCTACCCAAGAAAATCATGAGCGACATATTTATTTCACCGATCACTAACGCGATAAGATGGGCTACATAGGAGGCGCATCATTCGTGTTATTTTACTCGAAAGATACACTTCGTGCCTTAGCTTTAGATAATACGCAAGAGGCATTAGACGCTTATCGTTGAGCAACACAACTAGATCCAGATAATGCCAGTAGTTGGAATCAGTTAGGGCATTTATTAAGTCGAGTGGGTGAATTAGATTCATCAATCAAACCTACTTGTATACCAATGAAGAAATACTTCTAAAAACAACACTGAGCGGAATAAAAAGAGTTTTAAAATTAGATTCTGAAATTGAATTTATTAATGATATTGAAAAAGAGAGCTTTGGGATAATTATTAATCATCCTGTTATCCATAAAAATATAGGACAATATTAATGATGCTGATAAATGGTAAGCCTCAAACACAAATAGCGGTTGCAGATCGGGGGTTTCAATATGGTGACGGTCTATTTGAAACCATTGAAATTTTAAATAACCAGTTAGTTTTTTTTGAACAGCATTTACAACGTTTGAATAGAGGGTGTCAGCGACTCCTATTGCCTATTATTAATAAATCATTAATTACCCAAGAAGCAAAACAACTTGCAGATCATTGTTCTCAGGGTATTTTAAAAATTATAATTACCCGTGGTTCAGGGGGTCGTGGTTATCGACAGCCACAAATTATTAGCCCAACACGCGTCTTATCACGTCATCCATTTCCTGAGTATCCTGATAGCTTCCAACAACAAGGAGTTAAACTAAGGTTTTGTCAGCAACGACTCGCTTTAAATCCAACGCTTGCAGGTCTTAAACATCTTAATCGTTTAGAACAGGTTTTAGCCCGTGCCGAATGGTCAGATGACACGGTTCAAGAAGGTTTAATGTTAGATATTAATGATAAGGTGATTGAGGGGACAATGAGTAATGTTTTTTTTGTGATGAAAGGTAAACTTTACACACCTTCTTTAAAGCAATCAGGAATTGCGGGTATAATACGCGATTTTGTACTTCATACTGCAACGAAATTGGGTGTTGAAACTCAAGAGAGTCATTTTACTAAAGAAGATTTATTTGCCGCTGATGAAATATTTGTAACCAATTCGGTGATTGGTATTTGGTCTGTTCAATTTTTGGAGCAGCAATCTTTTAGTAAAGGTGCTTTAACTCAACAATTACAACGTGAATTAATACAGTATAAACAGCAATTTTATGAAAATCTTTGTTAATATTTTGGCTTTTTTATTATTTTCTTTAGGCACTGCTGCTGTTTTTGGCTGGGCTGCGTATCAAAAGGAAAATGTAAGAGTAGTGGTGACTCAACCACAAAATTTTGAAATAAAAAAAGGGGACTCTGTTAATCAAATTATCAATAATTTACAAGGTCAGCAGATTGTCATTGATCGCTTGTGGTTTAAAATCATCGGCTATAGTCAACAGTCCATTCATCGCTTAAAAGCAGGTGAATATCAATTAAAACAGGGATTAACAACCCTTCAGTTGTTAAAACTATTAGCTTCTGGAAAAGCACGTCAATATTCAATTACCTTTCCTGAAGGTTGGTCATTTAAACAAATGCTTAAAAAGATTGCTGAAACCCCTGATTTACAACAAACTTTGGCAGGGGTGGATCATGAAACTTTAATGGCACGCTTGAATGCAGATTATAAACATCCAGAAGGTTTATTTTTTCCCGATACTTACTTTTTTAATAAAAATAATAGTGATTTTTCTATTCTAAAAAAAGCTTATTTAAAAATGCAGGCTGTTTTAGAACAGCAATGGCAAAAAAGGGAACAAGGGTTGGTAATAAAAGAGGCTTATCAAGCATTAATTTTAGCCTCTATTATTGAAAAGGAAACAGGAGCAGCAGTGGAAAGAACAATGATTTCTGGAGTTTTTAGTCGGCGATTACAAAAGGGTATGTTATTGCAAACTGATCCAACGGTTATTTATGGTATGGGGGATCATTATAAGGGTAATATTCGTCGCCAAGATTTAAAAGAAGCCACAGCTTATAATACTTATGTCATTAAAGGGCTACCACCCACACCGATTGCAATGCCTGGGAAAGCAGCTATTTATGCTGCCTTGCATCCTGCAAAAGGTAAAAGTCTTTATTTTGTTTCTCGTGGCGATGGCACTCATGTTTTTTCGGCAACACTAGCAGAACATAATAAAGCGGTTAATACTTATCAAAGGTGAAAAAATGCAGCGGGGTCAATTTATTACTTTAGAAGGCGGGGAAGGTTTAGGTAAAACCACTAATCTTGCTTTTATTGAGACTTTATTAATTGAACGCGATGTTGATGTTGTGGTCACACGTGAACCAGGGGGAACAGTATTGGCAGAAAAGTTACGGCAATTATTATTAGAAAATAATGATGAACCCATTGCAGAGCAAACTGAATTGTTATTAATGTTTGCTGCCAGAGCGCAACATATTAATAATGTCATTGAACCTGCTTTAAGCCAGGGAAAATGGGTGTTGTGTGATCGCTTTACCGATTCAACTTATGCTTATCAAGGCGGCGGGCGCAAGATAGCGTTAACAACGATTCGTTGGCTAGAAAGTTTTGTACAACAGCAATTAAGGCCTGATTTGACTTTATTATTTGATGCCCCTGTTGAATTAGGGATGAAAAGAGCTAAAAAACGCGGGAACTTAGATCGCTTTGAAAATGAACATTGGGTGTTTTTTAATCAGGTCAGACAAGCTTTTTTAAAACAGGCGAAAAATTATCCTCAGCGAATTAAAATTATTAATGCTGAGTTATCCTTAGCAGAAGTTCAGCAAAGCATTAAACAATGCTTGGATTTATTAAGATGATTCCTGAAACTATTTTTCCATGGCAACAAAGTCATTGGAATTTATTTAATCAGTATTTAATCCAAAATAGAGTACCACAGGCTTTGTTAATTAACGGCGCAAAAGGTTTAGGTAAACAGCAGTTAGCCTATTCATTTGCTAAAGCCTTATTATGTAATCAGCGTTTACCCAACGCTCAAAGCTGTGGACAATGTAGTCGTTGTAAACTTTTTAATGCAAAGACTCATCCTGATTTTATAAACGTGAGTCCTGAAGAAGGCAGTAAGATTATTGGGATAGATCGTATTCGAGAACTCATTATAACATTGGCTTTAAAACCTCAGTTTGAAAATTATCGGGTGGTGTTAATTAATCCTGCGGATAAACTTAATAATGCAGCGGCAAATGCGTTTCTTAAATGCTTAGAAGAGCCTAATGAGCGTACTTGTGTTATTTTATTAGCGGAAAGTCTATCAAAATTACCTGCGACTATTTTAAGTCGTTGTCAAAAAATGACACTGACTAAACCCAAAAGAGAAATAGCTAATGCTTGGTTAAATCAACAGCAAGTAATTGAAAATAAAACGTTGTTGTTAAATTTAGCTCAGGGTGCACCCTTGTTAGCAAATGAATATGCTAAAGCAAATATTTTACCGTTACGACAACAATGTTTTAGCGATTGGTTAAATATTGCTAATGGACAACTCAACCCGATTGAAATTGCTGAAAAATGGTATAAACAACAAGTCTCACTCATTCTTTTTTGGCTTATTAGTTGGAGCTGCGATTTAATTAAATGTTTTTATCAAACTCAAACGATTAATTTATATAATCCTGATTTACAGATAAGCTTGCAGGAACTCGTAGGCAGATTAAAATTAAAAGATATTTATCATTTTTATGATAATTTACTTCAAAGTCGACAAAAAATGGATAGTCAAATTAATCAACAATTAATGTTTGAAGAATTATTGATTTTATGGTCACAACTTAATCAGGGGAATTAAAAATGGCAAATGTTATTAAAAAACCATCATCAGGCATTGCAACGCTTGCAATTAAAGAAAAAAAACAGCTTTATAAAGCTTATATGCCTTTTATTATTAATGGGGGTTTATTTATTCCTACCAAACGCCCCTATAAAATGGGGGAAGAAGTTTTAATGTTACTATTACTCATGGATGAAAAAGAACGGATGCCCCTTGTAGGGACGGTAATTTGGAAGTCGCCTGAGGGTTGCGATGGTAATCGTTCAGCAGGAATAGGAATCCAGTTAAGTAATAAAGATGGGGGAAAAGTAAAAGATAAAATTGAAGCTTATCTTGCAGGTGCTTTAGAGCTAGATCGTTCAACTCATACTATGTAATTTAAAATAACTTTATATGTTTATAGATTCTCATTGCCATCTCGACCGTATTGATTTAACGCCTTATCAAAACGATTTTTCTTTATTTATGCAAGCTGCACAGCAACAACAGATTGAAAAAATGTTATGTGTTGCGATAGATTTAACCGCTTATCCTGCCATGTTAGCTTTAGTCAAAGATTTCCCTGATATTTTTTTATCGGTGGGTGTTCATCCTAATGTTGAAAGTAACGAAAAGCTAACCGAAGCGCAATTATTAACGTTGGCTGAAAATGAGCAAGTAATTGCCATTGGTGAAACAGGCTTAGATTATTTCCGTAGCAGCGGTGATTTAGAATGGCAGCGTCAACGCTTTAAAACCCACATTCAGGTGGCAAAAGACTTAAAAAAACCGTTAATTATTCATAATCGTGAAGCAGGTGATGATGTTTTGGCGATCTTGAAAAAAGAAGGTGCAGATGAAGTGGGCGGCGTGATTCATTGTTTCACCGAAGACTGGGAATTTGCTAAAAAAGCAATAGCGCTTAATTTTTATATTTCTTTTTCAGGCATTGTCACTTTTAAAAATGCACAAGCGATTCAAGAGGCGGCTAAACAAATTCCTGATGATAAGTTTTTAATTGAAACCGACTCGCCTTATTTATCCCCTGTCCCTTTTAGAGGTAAACCCAATTATCCTATTTATGTGCGTCATGTTGCAGAACAGTTAGCATTATTACGTGAGGTTGATGTTCAAACGATTGCAAGACAATCAAGCGCTAACTTTCATGCTTTATTTGCAACTTAAAAATTAATAGGAATTTAAATTATTTATGATAAATTTAAAATCGTATCGTATTGGTTTTTTATTATTAACTTTAAATGGATGCGCAACATTTGGCTATATAAGTACCGCAGAATATGTTGAAGCGATTTTTAAACGACAAAATGCAATGGCAACTCAAGTAATGATGTTGATAGATGTTGAGCTTTCAGCAGAAGATGAGGATGAATTATTACAAGCAGAGGCTCAAATGCAGCAAGATTGTCGATTGCTCAATGAATATGCAGTTAAAGAAATGAATCATGAATCAACGAGTCTGTTATTTAAAAAACGGGTAAAAGACAGTGCCGAAGGTTGTGATGAAAGTGTTGATGAGCTTGAGTCTTTGCTAGACGACTTTGATCTTGATGACTAGTAAAGAACTTAATCTGCGTAGGGTGGGCTTAGTCCACCCTACACAGAATCTAGTCGCCCGTTTTTTTATTCTTATTATTTTACTAATACAACCTTCTATTAGCTTGGCTAATAATTCGTATTTAGCAAAATTACAACAACAGGCAAAGCGTTTAAAACTTGCAGAAAAACGCGCTTGGCAAATTTTATTACATTATCAAACAACGCTGATTAGTCAACAACTCCATAGTTTGATTATTAATGAAAATTTCTTTTTTCATCCTCTAGGAAAAGTAGACCCTGATGCTGAATTATTAGCCACATTAGCGCAATTTTTTTTAACTGAAGCGAAAGATGAAGACTCGGCTCAATGCCGTTTTCCTGCACGTTTTCAGTGGCTAAAACAACAACTGCAATTAGATATTCAACAATTACCTATACGCGATTGCCAAAGTTTAAAGCATTGGCTAAACAATTTAGAGGTTAATGAGATCAGCGTTGTTTTTCCCGTGGCTTATCTAAATAATCCTGCTTCTATGTTTGGGCATAATTTTTTAAAACTGGGGCAGAAAATAAATTCAGAAGGGGATGACTTATTAGCGTGGACGATTAACTATGCAGCAATGACGGCAAAGGAGCGTGGGTTAAACTTTGTTGTTAAAGGCCTTTTAGGAGGGTATCAAGGAAAATATACCTTAGCCCCTTATTATTTATTGTTAAAAGAATATGCTGATTTAGATAATCGTGATTTATGGGAATATCAGCTTAATTTTAATCCGCAAGAAATCAGGCGATTATTATTGCATTTATGGGAATTATTACCTGCACGTTTTGATTATTATTTTATTAATAAAAATTGTTCTTATCAGTTATTAACGTTACTAGAAGTGGCGCGTCCTGAATTAAATCTAAGTTCTCAGTTTAAATTTGATGCAATTCCAGCGGATACTATTCGCGCTATTGTTCAGCAAGGGTTATTAAAACAAACTCATTATCGCCAGGCTTTAGCAACGCGGGTGACAGCTCAAGCAAAACCATTAAATGATCTTCAACAGCAGCTTGTAAAAGCACTCGCTCAGGAAGAAATTAATTTAACCAGTCCACAGCTTAAAGATCTATCTAAAATAGAACAAGCGGCTATTTTGGAATTAGCCTTTGATTATTTATCCTATTTGAATGCAAAAAAAATAAAATATAAGCAAGAGATTAAGGGACAGCTTGCTTATGATTTATTAGCAGCGAGAAGTTTACTTGATGTTGAAGTCCCCATAACAAATATTAAAAAGCCTTTAGCTAGACCTGATGAAGGTCATGCAGGTAATCGGGCGGCATTAGCTTATGGATACGATGGACAGCAACAATTTATTGAAGCGGGGTATCGTTGGGCCTATCATGACCTTGATGATAATAGTCAAGGTTTTGTAAAAGGGGCGGAAGTTGAGTTTTTAAAATCAGCTCTGCGTTATTATCCAACAACGGGGAAAGTAAATTTAGAAACTATTGAGTTAATCAAGCTAACTTCATTACCTGAGTTTAATAATTTTATTCAACCTTTTTCGTGGCAAGTTCTGTTAGGGGGAAAACAAATGCGTTTTGCTGATAATGAACGTCATTTAACAGCCATTGCAAAAATGGGAGGAGGGCTTAGTTATTACCCCTCTGAAAATAGTTTGTTGTCGGTCAACCTTTTAAGTTCAATTTTACTTAATCATAAATTTCATCAATATACTGCGATAGGAATGGGGGCTGGATTACATTTTCACTATGATCTTTTTCCAGCATGGCGTGTCGTTTTAAATGCGAGCATTTTAAAATATGTACAAGGCAGCCACCAAACAACCTATAGTTATCAATTAAAACAGCGCGTTAATTTATCAAAAGATGTTGCTCTAGTTGTTGATTTAAACCATAAGCGAGAATTTTTTGACACCGAACTTAGCATGCAGCTTATCTTACAAAAGTATTTTTAGCTTGTATTCCTCAGCGTACAGGTAAGGTTAGCGTTGGTGCTGAAAAATGCGGTTTTCCTGCCTGTAAATTAAATAATTGCATTAGCAACATAAAAGTCGATTTAGATTGTAAATCGTTATCGCTAATATAAAACCAATAACCTCGATAAGGAATAGTAAGAAAAGCATCATCAGGATAATACTCACTGGATTTTACCTCAAATATAGCCCCTGCGGGGGTTTTTGACCAATCAAAGACTTTACCCTCTTTATCTTTAGCAATGGTGACTAACCCTGCTTCAAGATGTTTTTTAGGGGTTTCAACATTTTGAGATAAATAAAATAAAATACTGGAAATTGAGCGTGTACGAATAGTTAATTGATTAGCGATAGGACTTAGGAAATTAGTGCTAATATTGACTCGTAATTCATTGGTAATGGTTGGCGTGAAGTTTAATAATTGCGATAATTCTTTCATTACTTGTCGGTTACTATCAATGGATTCAAACTGAATCATTAAACTATTATCGGTATTGGTACTTGCGCCAATCTCCAAGTCCCCTTGTTGTTGCAGGGTTCTAAAAACCCCCAACATTTTACTAAACTTCTTGAATCGTGGTGCAATTTCAGGGGTAGGACCTGAGGCACTGGGCGCATTATAAAGATTATTGATTCGTTCTACACATAAGCCAAAAATACGTTTAATACTCCAGCCTGATTGTGTCATGACCAATAATGATTCTAGTGATATAGGGGATAAAACACTTTTTAAAAAATCTTCTCCTTGTAAAGGTTGATAAGAAATGGTGGGTCTATCACTATAAGTCATGCCTAAAGAAGGTTTAATGATTGTTCCTCCAGGCCCCATATCTAACTCAGAACCAATACCTACACTACTACCAAAAGTTAATGATTCAGTCACACTATTAATTTTTAAAAAATAAGCCTCATCAAGATATTTCAAACGAACCAAATTAAGTAACATTTGTTGATTCAAGGTATTAACAATAGATTGATTATAAGCATAATGGGTATTATTTAGTGCATCAGGACCAAAGTTTGATTGGCAAGCTGATAATAATATACTTAAAATAAAAAGCAAAAAATAATTTTTACGGATCATAATCATTGTTTTCGTTTAAAATTGTCCATTGAGATAATTAAAGCATAAGAAACACCTTCTGTAAGTTAAAATACAAAAATCGTGAACTAAATATTTTACCTACACCTCTATTCTAATATATTTAAGAATAATTATGTTTTCAATCATTAATATTTTTTAGACTTTTATTATTGGGATAATGTACAAAAAATAAATGACAAATACTATAGACCAATCAACAACCATTGATTTGTTACGTCATGGTGATGTTTTAGGCGGCACTTATTATCGAGGTATGACAGATGATGCTTTAAGTGAGCAAGGTTGGCAACAGATGTTGCAACGGGTGAGATGTTTTAACCAGTGGGAGGTAATTATTAGTTCACCTTTGCAACGTTGTTTTAGATTTGCTGAGGATTTAGCGCAGCAACGACAATTGCCTTTAATGATAGAAACAGGTTTCCAAGAGATTAATTTTGGTGATTGGGAAGGGAAAACTGCGACACAAATTGAAACGCAACAATTGGGGGGAGTGGCCGCTTTTTACCAAGATCCTATAAAAAATCCACCACCCAATAGTGAGTTTATTTTAGACTTTCAACAACGTGTGTCGAAAGGTTGGCAACAGCTATTACAGAAACAGCAAGGGAGAAAAATACTAATCATTACTCATGGGGGAGTTATTCGTGCATTATTTTCGCTATTATTAAATATCCCCATAAAAAATAGTTTTGCCATTCAGGTGAGTCATGGCGGTTTAACCCGTTTTCAATGTTTTCATGGTGAGCCTGATTTTATTCAATTACAATTTCACTTAACAACGTTTGATAAATAGGCGAAAAAGCATGTTAAAAGATGAGTTATCAAAAATGACACAAGAATATAAATTATTAACCCAAGAAACGGTTTACGATGGTTTTTTTAAACTTGAGCGTTATCAATTAAAACACACCTTATTCAATGGCGGCTGGAGTAAAGCTGTTCAGCGTGAATTATTTCGCCGTAATGATTGTGTTGGCGTATTACTTTATGATCCTAAGCGTGATGAGGTCATATTATTGGAACAATTTAGAGTAGGAGCTATGCTTCATATGGCACGTCCTTGGTTATTAGAAATTGTTGCAGGGGGCATTGAAGAGGGTGAAACTAAAGAAGACGTGGCTCACCGAGAATCTTATGAAGAAGCAGGTTGTAAAATTGAAGAACTAGTGCTGATTAATGAATTTTATACTTCACCAGGGGGGGCATCGGAACTTTTAACTTTATATTGTGGCAAAGTTGATAGTTCGAATGTTGCTGGTATTTATGGGGTAGAAGAAGAATCAGAAGATATTTTAGTGACAACAGTGAGTTTTAATGAGGCTTACCAGCTTTTAGAACAAGGAAAGATTAAATCAGGGATTCCTATTATAGCGATACAATGGCTAGCTTTAAACCGAGATAAACTTAGAACTAAGTGGTTATAAATCTTGGAGTACAAAACATGTTTTGTACTCCGAAAAATTTGATACTAGGCAATTAATCCTGCTAATTGTTGTAAGGGAGGAATTAACATCATTTTAACTAATTGTAAAGCAATTAAAGCCACTAAGGGAGATATATCCATGCCACCTAAATCGGGAACAATTTTACGGCAATTTTCTAAAATGGGTTGAGTTAACTTAGTTAGTAAATTATGCAGTGCATTGTAAGATCCAAGATTAAACCAGCTTAGTAAAGCTAAAATAAAAATAGAAAAAATAAAGACATCAAAGACTAAGCTTAATAATTCGCCGAATGAAATAATAATTAGGGCGGGAATATTTAAAAATATACCTTGCAATAGAAAAATAGAAAAATCACAAATAACTTGTAATAAAAGTGCCAAGATAATAGAAGACGTATCTATTTTTCCAATTGAAGGGATAACCCGACGCATTATTTTCAAGGGGGGATGGGTAATTTTAACCAAAAATTGTGAAATAGGATTATAAAAATCAGCTTCTACCCATTGTAATAAAAAGCGTAATATGACCGCCAATATATATAATGAAAACAGGGTATTAATCAAAAAGATAGCAGGTTGAGCAAGATAAGATGCACTCATTTATGATTCTCCCAATTGTTCAGATATTTCAATTGAACGTTCTTTTGCTGCATGTAAGGCTTTTGAAACTAAATCCGAAAAATTACCTTGCTCAAAAGTATTAATTGCTTTTTCTGTTGTTCCTCCAGGGGATGTAACGCGGTTTCGTAATTGTTGGGGAGAATCATCTGATTCTAAAGCTATTTTTGCAGCCCCTAGTGCGGTTTGTTGAATTAATAAACGGGCGGTTTGTTGGCTTAATCCTAGTTCTTGGGCTGCTTTTTCCATAGATTCCATTAATAGAAAATAATAAGCAGGGCCACTACCTGATACTGCGGTAACGGCATCTAATTCCGTTTCATTCTCAACCCAAAGAGAAATTCCGACAGCCCGCAAAATATTTTCAGCTAAATCTTTTTGTTCATTGCTAACGATTGAATTTGCATGAAGTGCGGTTGCGCCTGTTAATACTAAAGCAGGTGTATTTGGCATACAACGAACAATCGCTATTTCATCACCTAGCCATTGTTTTAAACTACGTTGATTAATACCTGCTGCAATTGAGACCACTAATGATTTTTGTTGTTGCAAAGGTTTAGCAACTGTTTTAGCGACTTCTTGTAAAATTTGTGGTTTTACTGCAAGCACCACCACATCAGATTCTTTGATAATGGTTTCATTATTATCAGAAATATTAACTTTTAAAATAGAGGCAAGGTTTTGTAAAGTTTGTTGATTGATATCTGAAACCCAGATTTGTTGTGGGGAATGCCCACTAGCAATTAAACCTTTCATCAGGCTAGATGCCATATTACCGCCGCCAATAAAACCGATATTTTTTGTTTTCATTTATATTTTAAAGAAATTAAGTTGTGTAGCTTTAAAGTATGAGCATTTTATCTTTTATCAAGGGTGGATGATATGGAACGGCTTAATTTATTTTTCTGTTACCCTTCAACAAAAAAACCTCGGAGATTTTAAAAACCTCCGAGGTTTAAGCTAGAAATTAAAATTTAAGCTTTTACTAATGTCTTAATCGCTGCGGGAGGCATTTTTAAAATTTGACCCGTTTCAATTTTTTTAATTTCTTTTTTTCTTAAATTATTTGTTTTAATAATATTTTTAATGCTCGTTTTATGAAGTTTAGCGATTGTTTTTAAGTTTTCACCCTCTTTAACTTTATGCTCAACCCAATTAACACGTTTACTTTTAGGTAATTTAGCTAGTTTACGTTTAAAAGTCTTAGCTTGATTAACCTTGACCAATAAACGATGAGGTCCATTAGGTGGCGTAATCACTCTATTAAATGCGGGGTTTAAAATAAAAAAATCGTCAAATTTCATATTGGCCATTTTTGCCGCTTTTTTTAAGCCCAATTGTGATTTTATATTGATAACTTGAAAAAAAGGTTTATCAGGTATAGATTGTAGCGGAAGTTTATATTTTTCTGCATTAGCAAATAATTTAGCCAGTGCTAATAATTTAGGAACATAATCTCTGGTTTCTTTAGGCAATTTCAAAGTCCAGTAATCTGTTTTTAAATTTGCTTTTTTATTTCTTTTAATGGCTTTTTTAACGTTACCAATGCCGACGTTATAAGATGCCAATGCAAGAAACCAATTGCCATCAAAAGATTTACTTAATTTTTTTAAATAATGCGTTGCAGCTTGTGTCGAAGCATAAACGTCACGGCGACCGTCATACCACCAATTTTGTTTTAAACCAAATGACAATCCTGTTGAAGGAATAAACTGCCAAAGACCGGCAGCACTTGCAGGTGAAGTTACGTTAGCACGGTAAGAGCTTTCTATAATCGGAAGCAGAGCAAGTTCACCAGGTATCTTTTTAGCCTCTATTTCATCCATAATAAGGTGTAAATAGGGTTCTGCACGACGCTGAATTTTTACTAAATGACTCGGATGTTTTAAAAACTTTTTAATTTCTTCATCAACACGCTCATTATCTATCTCAGGGAGAGCATATAAAGCAAACATTCGACTCCAAATTGATTCTGTCCCATCTTTATTAACAAAACTTGGTTTATTTTCTTTTTTAAGTGAATCGTTTGTCGTCTTTTTTAAAAGTGATACCGTCGTTTTTTTAATTAAAGAATTATCTGAATCTTTTTTAACAAGAGATTTAGTTAAATCTTTTTTAACCAGAGATTTAGTTGAATCTTTTTTAACCAGAGATTTAGTTGAATCTTTTTTAACCAGAGATTTAGTTGAATCTTTTTTAACCAGAG
>DAOUTG010000043.1 GCA_030626845.1 Methylococcaceae bacterium | reverse complement strand
AGATTAAAGGAGCGGTAGTTCAGTTGGTTAGAATACCGGCCTGTCACGCCGGGGGTCGCGGGTTCGAGTCCCGTCCGCTCCGCCAAATACAAAAAGACCTCGGATCATTATTGATTCGAGGTTTTTTTTTGCTTAAAATTATTTCAAATTTGCTTGCTAACTAAACTATTTTTATAACCTGATTAAAACTAAGGTCAAAGTAATGCTATTAAAGATTAGAGAAAAATCACAAGGCGTTTTTGCATGGATCATCCTGATAGTTATTTGTGTTCCTTTTGCATTATGGGGGATTCAAAACTATATTGGGGGTGCATCTGAAGATGCGATTGTTACTGTTGATGGTAAAGAATTTTTCCAAAATGATGTTAATAAAGCCTATCAACAATATAGCCAAAATTTTGCAGGGATGAATGTTGATGAAGCGACATTAAGACAGCAAGCAATGCTAAAACTGGTTAAAGATGAAGTTTTATTACAGCATGTACGAGGTGAAGGTTTAGTTATTCCAGATACTGAAGCAAAAAAATTCATTCAGTCGCTAGAGTATTTTCAAGTTGATGGGAAATTTGATAAAGCACGATACAAAACATTACTCAATGCCCAGCAACTTTCATCAGCACAATTTATTCAGCGTATTAAACAAGCGCAAGTAATGGAACAATACCAACGCAGTATTTTAGCGAGTAGTTTTGCAACTTCTGAGGATATTGAGCTTTTTTTTAGAATTCAAAATCAGCAACGTGATATTGATTATCTAACCATTCCGCTTACGCCTACAACGGAAACACCCCGTGATGAGGCGATTAATAATTATTATCAGCAGCATCAAGATTTATATCAAACCACAGAACAAATTTCTATTGAATATGTTAGTTTATCATTAGATGATTTAGCACAAAAAGTTGCGGTGACTGATGAACAGTTACATAATTTTTATGAAAATCAAAAAGATATTTACACCACGAAAGAACGTCGAAAAATTAGTCATATTCTTTTTTCTTTTGGAAAAGATGGTAATGATGAAGCGGTATTAGCTAAAGCACAAGCAGCTCAAAAGCAACTCACAACAAAAACTTTTGAAGCCTTAGCCGCAGAAGTTTCAGATGATGCGATAACGGCTAAAAATGGGGGTGACTTAGGCTTATTTGAGATCGGTGGATTAGAAAAAGCACTGGAAGATGCGGTGAGTCAATTGCAATTAGGTGAAATCACAGCCCCTGTTAAATCAAGTTTTGGTTATCATTTGTTAAAAGTAACTGAGTTAGTCGCCCCAGAGACTAAATCTTTTGATGCAGCAAAAACTGATGTTACCAAAGCCTTTCAACGTAAAGAAGCTGAAACGAGTTTTTATGAAATGGCAGAACGATTAGCAGAAGTCAGTTATGAAAGCCCTGATAATTTAACCGTAGCAGCGGATGAGCTTGGTGTTGTTATTCAAAAAACAGCCTTATTTTCTAAAGATAAAGGGGAAGGGATTGCTAATGAAGCTGTTATCCGTGCGGCAGCGTTTTCAGAAGATGTTTTAGCAGGTAATAACAGTGAGTCTATTGAATTAGGGTCAGATAAAGTGATTGTTTTACGCGTATTACAACATCAAGCTGAAAATATACGGCCTTTAGCAGAAGTTACAACACAAATTATTGTCGCCTTATTAAAACAGCAGGCGCAACAACGCGCTGTAAATACAGCCACTGAAATTAAGAAACAATTAGTTGCAGGGCAAGAAATTCAAACGATTGCCACAGAAAAAACACTCGCGGTTAAATCGGTTACGGGATTAGTTCGTAATAATAAAGAATTACCCTGGCAAGTTAATCAAGCTATTTTTAAGGCGGCAAAACCTATTGATGATAAACCGACAATATTGACTGTTGGTTTAGATACGGGCGAGCAATATGTTGTTCGTATCAATAAGGTAACAGAAGGGGTGATGAGTGAAAGTGACAAAAAACAATTAAAATTAGCACAACTTAATATTGCCAAAGCCTTTGGAGAAACTACATTTGATGCAGTTCTTAATAGCTTACAAGCCAATGCTGATGTTACTATAAAACCAACGGCTGAATAATTTATCCTGATTTTTTAGCAGAAAACCTTAGATTTGAAAGCCAAGGATGGCATGATAAATCTAAATAACTTATGGAATTATTTATGGCTTACACTATAGATGACTTTAATAAAAAAGTTTTCCAAAGAAGATATTTTAACTTATTTACAAAATTCTGAAAAAAACATTAATTCTAAATTCTTATTGCTCAAACCATGTCCGAAAATCAACAAAACGAACAAGTCCAAATCAAACAACGCCGCGAAAAACTTAACGCTTTACGTGAAGAAACTATCGCCTTTCCCACAGATTTTCGCCGTGATGTTATCGCAAGTGAATTATTAGCTAATTATGGGGATAAAACCAAAGAAGAACTGGAACAAGAACCGATTAGAGTCAAACTAGCAGGACGACTCATGACGCGCCGTATCATGGGGAAAGCTAGTTTTGCTCATATTCAAGATATGTCTGGGAAAATTCAGCTTTATGTTACCCGTGATACGTTGCCTGAGGGGTTTTACAATAGCCAATTTAAAAAATGGGATATTGGCGATATTATTGGCACAGAAGGTATTTTATTCAAAACTAAAGTGGGTGAATTAAGTGTCAGAATTGATGCTATTCGTCTATTGACGAAAGCTTTACGTCCTTTACCTGAAAAATTTCATGGGATTGCCGATCAAGAAATTAAATATCGTCAGCGTTATTTAGATTTGATAATGAGTGAGGAATCTCGCAAAACTTTTGTAATTCGTTCACAAATTGTTAGCTATATTCGTCAGTTCTTAACTGAGCGTCAATTTATGGAAGTTGAAACTCCGATGATGCAAACCATCCCAGGGGGGGCGACAGCAAAACCTTTTGAAACTCACCATAATGCCTTAGATATGGGTTTATATTTAAGAGTTGCCCCTGAGCTTTATTTAAAACGCTTGGTTGTTGGTGGGTTTGAACGCGTTTTTGAGGTTAATCGTAATTTTCGTAATGAAGGTTTGTCTTCACGGCATAATCCAGAATTTACCATGCTAGAGTTCTATCAAGCTTATGCAGAATATGACGATTTAATGGACTTAACTGAGGAAATGTTGCGAGGCATTGCGATAAATATTTACGATTCTACTCAAATTACTTATCAAGGTGAAGTTTACGATTTTGGACAATCATTTGATCGCATGACCGTGGTTGAGTCCATTTTGCATTTTAATCCTGAACTCAGTGCAGACCATTTAGCAACACGAGAAGCTGCCGTCAAAGTTGCCGAAGAATTAACTATTCCTATCAAAGACGGTTATGGTTTAGGTAAAGTACAAATTGAAATTTTTGAAAAAACGGTTGAACATCGGTTAATGAATCCAACCTTTATTACCGCCTATCCTGTGGAAGTGTCCCCATTAGCACGTCGTAATGATGATGATCCTCATGTAACCGATAGATTTGAGTTTTTTGTTGGAGGACGTGAAATTGCTAATGGTTTTACAGAGTTAAATGATGCAGAAGATCAAGCGGCACGTTTTCGTAACCAAGTGGCGGAAAAAGAAGCAGGGGATGATGAAGCGATGCACTATGATGCCGATTATATTACCGCTTTAGAACATGGTATGCCGCCTACCGCAGGTGAAGGTATTGGCATAGATCGTTTAGTGATGTTATTTACAGATGCCCCCTCTATTCGTGATGTATTGCTTTTCCCTCATATGCGACCTAAAACTTAAATAAGTCAGAATTTATTGTTAGCTAGGTTAGCTTTTTACGAGCGTAAGAATATAACCTAGCAAAAAAAATTATTAGGCTTTTTACCTTTAAAAAATAACCGCAGAATTTGCTTTAAAACTTAACCAGATAATATCACCTAATTTCAATGCTAATAACTGCAAAGCCTGTTTAGTCATCATAACCTGAAAAATATCCCCTGCATTAATGCTCACATGAATAACATTATTTTCCTCAGCAATAGCAATCACTCGCCCCTGATATTGATTACGCATACTAGAATTTAAACGTTGTTCAGATAAGACAATTTCACGCGGGTCTATGGAAACATGGGTAGCTGACTTAATAGAGGTAATAGAAAAAATAGATAAATAAGCTGTTTTGAAAGTTTCACCTTCAAAATATCCTTTGAAAAGATTAACCAAAGGTGATTTTATTTGTTTTCCTTTTACTAATGAAATTACGTCATCTGCAATCGCTAATCCTTGTAAACGATCATGGGTACTAAAGACCAATGTTGTTTGCATTTCGGCTACATAATCTAAAATAAATTGCTCTAATAATTGAATACTGGGCTGATCTAAATAACTAAAAGGTTCATCCATTAACAGTATTTTAGGTTGCATTATTAAAGCTCTAGCCAGTGCTACTTTTTGTAACTCTCCGCCTGATAAAGTCTTTGCCTGCTGTTTTGATAAGGTTGTAATACCTAGTTGCTCTAAAATAAGGTTTATTTTTTTTTCACGTTGATTTTTAGGAATATGATAAATTTTCAACACTAAATTTAAGTTATCAATAACAGTGCCTCTAAATAGATAGGGCTTTTGTGCTAAAAAACCAATTTGTTTTCGTAAATTTTGGTGCTGTTTTGAGGTAATAATCTCACTAAAAAATATTAATGATCCCGTTTTAGGAGCAATTAAGAATCCTAATAAAGATAATAATGTGCTTTTACCACTTCCATTTTCACCCGTTAAGGCGGTAATTTTTTGAGATGAAATTTCTAACTTAGGCAATAATAAAGAAAATGTTTCTCCATAGGAATAATGAATATTATTAAGTTGATAAGCTTTGCTCATTAGTTATATTAATTCTTTTCTATCTATGATAAAAATAGGCAGAGATTTTTGAGGTAGAATGTTTATCTTTATGATTAAATAATAGTTACTTGATTACGCCCCTTACTTTTTGAAATATATAAAGCTTCATCCGCCTTATCAGATAATAATTGTGCATTACTATAATTAGGATAGCTTGCAATACCACAACTAAAAGTAACTTGAAAATTATTTTTCTTTGCAAAATGCAATATTTTCTCAAAATCTATGCGTAATTTTTCACATAGTTTTGCTGCCATTTCAATGGATGTATTTGGAAAGATAACCACAAACTCTTCTCCCCCATAACGCCCCACTAAATCAGTTTTTCGTACGCTACCTTCTAAAAAACGTGATAAAGTTTTTAAGACTAAATCGCCTGTTGCATGTCCATAGGTATCGTTTACTTGCTTAAAATAATCGACATCAAACATAGCTAGGCTAATTTTAGTGTTATCACGTTGCGCCCTTGCACATTCATTTTTAATAAATTCTTTAATATAACGGTGATTATAAAGATTTGTTAGCCCATCCTTTATCATTAAAGCGCGTAATTTTCTAAAACGTTGTGCTTGGTAATTAACAATCGAAATTAGTGTTTGTGGAAGAATAGGCTTAATAAAAAAATTATCTCCCCCTTGTAATAACGCTTGTAACTTTAATTTACAAGAATTTTCTGTTGAAAGATAAATAATGGGAATGGCAACATAAGCATCAATTTGCCGAATCATACTGGCAAGTTCACTGCCATTACAATTAGGCATATAAAGATCCATCAAAATTATATCAGGACTTCTATTTTCCATAAAGGCTAATATTTGCAAGGGATCATTACAAATATGGGTTGAAATTCCTGCATTCTCTAAAATTAAGGCGTGGTGTTGAGCGATTTCTTTATCATCATCAACAATTAAAACATAATAGGCTTCTTCTGAGTGGTGATTTAATAATTTATCAACCCATTCGATTAAATTCCCAATATCAAGCGGTTTAACTAAATAAGCATTACCCCCTGCTTTAACCGTTGCCAGTCTAGCTTCAATATCAGTACGCGAAGAAATAAAAATAATAGGAACATTATCAAAAAAGCTATTATCTTTTTCACGAATCTTTTTGATAGCTTCAATACCTGCGGTGTTACCCTCAGGTAACATAATATCTATAATTAAAGCACAAAATATTTCCTTTTTTAATGCTAAATAAAGGTGCTCTGTATTGTACAAAATACTAACCTTATAACCCAAGGTTTGTATTTGTTCTGCAATATTTTTAGCTAAAATTTTATCATCTTCAACGAGTATAATATGTCTATTCGTTATTATTTTTTCCTCATGTTGAATTTTTTCAATTATTGATAAATTTTCATTAGCTATTAAATAACTAGTTTCATTATCATAGGAACTAATAATAGTGTTAAGTTGGCTCTCTAATTCTAAAAAAGTCAGATGGATTTTTTGACATTGCGTTAAGGTTAGAAATTTTTTATTTGTTAATGAAGCCCTAATTTCATTCTCTAACTTTTTTGCCACTTGTGAAAGGTTTTTAAAGCCAAAGGTCTCTCCAGAACCTGCTAAGGTATGAATATCAATAAACAACTGTTGTAACTTTTCAGTGTTTTGCCAATCTTGATGAAATATTTGCTCATGTTCTTTGATTTTTTCAATACGAACACTCAGGCTATTAACAAACTCTTGTTGTAGTTGCTTAAGCTTTTTTAAAAATTCAGATTGATTAGCCACTATATTCATTCCATAGTTTTTGAACCTGTTCTGAAAGCTGTATAGGATTAAATGGTTTGTTAATAATACCGATGACCGCTAATTCTTTGGATAATTCAGGCGATTCGAGTTCAGATTGTCCTGTTATTAAAATGATAGGCGTTTTTTTAAAGGCTTTTTGCATTTTGATTTTTTTCAATACTTCAATTCCCCCCATATTTGGCATCATAAGATCAAGTAAAATCATGTCAGGTGAGAAATCTTTTAAGGTTTCTAAAGCTTCTATGCCTGACGCGGACAAATTAAGGCTATAACCCCCAATAAGTTCTAAGGATATTTTAACTAAAGCACGTGAAATTTCATCATCATCAATATAAAGAAGCGTATTTAAAGTTTTATTTGGCATTTATAACATTAGTAAATAATAAGTTACTGATTTTTATATGATTAGGAGGTGAATTTTATAATAATTTCCAAAATTCTTAAAATATAAATATTTTTTATAAACAACATTATAACCAAATTTTGGAAAATCTAAACTAATAGATTTAAGAATAATAATCCAAAATTCTTGAATTTTTTACAAAAATTAATACCTATAAAAAAACTAAGTGATATATTAGTTACTCATTATTTTTCTTATTAACCCCCTAATATGATCTATGAAAGAATTTATTCAGAAACAATTTGAAAAGAATCATCTTCAATCAGTCAAGCTGTTGTCTATTTTACGAGAAATTCAAGCTGAATTTCATTTTATATCGAAAGATGCGATAGAAATACTAGCGAATTTATTAAAAATTGAACGAACGCAAATTATTAGCGTCGTTGAGTTTTATCATTTTCTTTCTTTAGAATTTAGAGGAAAATATGAAATATTTTTAAGTGATTCAATCACAGATCATATGCTCGATAAACAGTCATTAGCCAATTATTTTGCCAAAAAATTAGGCGTTAAGTTAGGGCAGCTTCGTGGTGATGGTTTAGTTAGCTTAGATAATACCGCTTGTACAGGGATGTGTGATCAAGGGCCTGCGGGATTAATTAATGGTTATGCGATAACCCAGTTGAGTAAGCCCCGTATTGATGAGATTGTCAGTCTAATTGAGCAACAAGTCCCTGTTGAGGACTGGTCAAAAGAAATTTTCAAAGTAGCCGATAATATTTGTAAAACCGATCTTTTACTGACAGAAGAAATATCTCAAGGTTCAGCTCTGCAAAATACATTTAAGCAAGGATTAACAGAAACCTTAGCCGAAATTAATCTTTCAGGCTTACGAGGGCGTGGAGGAGCAGGCTTTAATACCGCGATGAAATGGCAGTTTTGTTCACAAGAAAAAGAAACGGCGCGTTATGTGGTTTGTAATGCTGATGAAGGAGAACCTGGAACATTTAAAGATCGGGTTTTACTTAATCAATATGCACATCAGGTATTTGAAGGTATGACTTTATGTGCCGCTATTATCGGTGCAAAAGCGGGATTTTTATATTTAAGAGCTGAATATTTACATCTTTATTCCAAGTTAGAAGCCATTTTAGCGAATCGCCGTGATAATAATTTATTAGGTAAAAATATACTTAAACAAGGGGTTGATTTTGATATTGAAATTCGCTTAGGGGCGGGTGCTTATATTTGTGGTGAAGAATCTGCATTAATTGAATCGTTAGAAGGAAAAGCAGGTATTCCTCGAAATCGTCCCCCTTATCCTGTGGTTGAAGGTTATTTGAATAAACCCACGGTGGTTAATAATGTCGAAACATTTTTAGCCGCTGCTAAAATTGCTTTAATAGGTGGACAGGCTTTTGCTAATTTAGGAACAAAACAATCAACAGGCACTAAGATATTAAGTATTAGTGGTGATTGTGAACACCGAGGAATTTATGAATATCCTTTTGGAACAACCATTAATACTATCTTGAATAATTGTGGTGCAAAAGATGTTTTAGGGATTCAAATTGGCGGCCCTTCAGGAACATTTATTTCTAATCAAGAATTTGACCGCGTGATTGGCTTTGAAGATTTAGCAACGGGAGGCTCTTTTATTATCTTTAATCAACAGCGTAATATTTTAGATTCGGTTAGAAATTTTACCGATTTCTTTGTCGATGAAAGCTGTGGTTTTTGTACGCCTTGTCGTGTGGGAACTTCTTTATTAAAAAAACAACTGGATAAAATAGTCGATGGACATGGTTCAGCAGGCGATATTGTTGCTTTAGAAGAAATTTGTCAGTTGGTAAAAAATTACAGTCATTGTGGATTGGGACAAACTGCAGCTAACCCAATTTTAACCACCTTGCAACGTTATCCTGAAGTTTATCAAAAGCAATTAAAGGCGATTAGTTATGAACCAGGTTTTGATCTCAATGCCTCATTAGCACCCGCAAGAAAATTGGCGAATAGAGATGATGCAGGGGCTTATTTAGCACAGGTAGAGGATTAATGAAAATGAGTGAAACAATAACCATTGATGGTAAAGAAATACCTTTTAAGGCAGGACAAACGATTATTGAAGCGGCGACTGCGGCGGGGGTTTATATTCCGCATTTATGCCATAAACCGGGTTATAAACCGCATGGCAGTTGTAAATTATGTACGGTTAATGTTAATGGTCGTCGTTGTTCTGCTTGTACCTTTCCTGCAGCGACAGGACAAGCCATTTTAAATAAGACCCAAGAATTAGAAGATAATCGACGAAAAATCACCCAAATGTTATTTGTTGAAGGCAATCATTTTTGTCCTTCTTGTGAAAAAACAGGCAATTGTCAATTACAAGGGGTCGCGTATTATTTGGCAATGAAGGATAATCATTTTCCGCATTTTTTTGCAAATAGGGAATTAGATGCCTCACATCCTGATTTATTAATTGACCATAATCGGTGTATTTTTTGTAATTTGTGTGTACGAGCAAGTCAGGAAAAAGATGGTAAAAATGTATTTGCCATTAGCGGTCGTGGAATTAATAAACGTTTGATTATTAATTCTAAAACGGGCTTATTAAAAGATAGTGATATTGAAGTTAATGATTGCGCGGTGCAGGTGTGTCCGACAGGGGCTATTTTAGAGAAACGTAAAGGTTATAGTACTCCTATTGGACAGCGTATTTATGATACACAGCAAATAGATCAAGTCTCGCTAACACAGGAGACAGTATATGAGTGATAAAATTAGAGTCGCGACCACCTCTTTAGCGGGTTGTTTTGGTTGTCATATGTCTTTTTTAGATATAGATGAACGCTTATTAAAATTAGCTGAATTAGTCGAGTTTGATCGTTCACCTATTACCGATATAGAGCATTGTAGTGATTGTGATATTGGCTTAATTGAAGGCGGTGTTTGTAATGCAGAAAACGTTCATGTTTTAAGAGAGTTTCGTAAAAATTGTAAAATATTAGTTGCTGTGGGTGCATGTTCAATTAATGGCGGTTTACCTGCAATGCGTAATCACATTCCTTTAGAAGAATGTTTGAATGAAGCTTATATAAAGGGTATTGGCGTTGAAAACCCACAAATTCCAAATGATCCAGAATTGCCTTTATTATTAGATAAAGTTTACCCGATTCATGAAATTGTTAAGGTGGATTATTATTTACCAGGATGTCCGCCTTCCGCAGACGTTTTTTGGACATTTTTAACGGATCTAATTGAAGGGCGAGAACCAAGCTTGCCTTATGAATTAGTCCATTATGATTAAAATTGAGTATTAGGGAATTATTATGTACGAAAATTTAGAAACGGCGAAGTCTCCTGAAAAATTAAAACGTGTCGTGGTTGATCCTGTTTCCCGTGTAGAAGGTCATGGAAAAGTCACGCTTTTATTAGATGAAAATAATAAAGTAAAACAAGCACGGTTACATATTGTTGAATTTAGAGGCTTTGAGCGATTTATTCAAGGACGACCTTATTGGGAATTACCTGTTTTAGTGCAACGTTTATGTGGTATTTGTCCTGTCAGTCATCATTTAGCCGCAGCTAAGGCGATTGACCAATTAGTGGGCGTTGATCCTGAAAACTTACCCCCCGCCGCAGATAAATTAAGACGGTTATTACATTTTGGACAAGTATTACAGTCCCATGCTTTACATTTTTTTCATCTTTCAAGCCCTGATTTATTATTTGGTTTTGAAAGTGAAATTAGTCAACGTAATATTATTGCAGTATTAAACGAATATCCTGATATTGGACTTCAAGGCGTTAAATTACGCAAATATGGTCAAGAAGTTATCCGCAGGGTGTCTGGAAAACGGATTCACGGAACGGGGGCTATTGCGGGGGGAATGAATAAATCACTCACAAAATCAGAGCGTGATTATTTACAAAAAGACATTAAACAAATCATTGCGTGGGCGCAAGGATCAGTTGCGTTGATTAAAAAAGTTCATTGTTCTAACTTACCTTATTATGATGATTTTGCGACAATTCCTTCAAATTACCTAGGATTAGTTAAGGAAAATGGGGCGTTAGAATTTTATCACGGAGGAATTAGAGCAAAAGATGCGAAAGGTAAAATTATAATGGATCAGATTGATTATTGTAATTATAACGACTATATTCACGAAGAAGTTCGCTCATGGACTTATATGAAATTTCCTTATTTAACGGCTTTGGGTAAGGAAGAAGGTTGGTATCGCGTAGGGCCTTTGGCAAGACTTAATAACTGTGATTTTATTGATACGCCGTTAGCTGAACAAGCACGAGTTGAATTTAAACAACAGGGCAATGGCGTAATGGTACACAGTACCTTAGCTTTCCATTGGGCGCGATTAATTGAAGTATTACATTGTGCAGAAAGTATTGAAAGCTTACTCAATGATGCTGATATTATGAGTTCAGATCTAGTCACTCAAGGTGAAAAACGTTTTGAAGGGGTTGGGGTCATTGAAGCCCCTCGTGGAACATTATTTCATCATTATGAAGTGGATGAAAATGATATTGTCACTAAAGCGAATTTGATTGTTTCAACGACTAGCAATAATAGGGGAATGAATGAATCAGTACGCCAGGTAGCCGCTGAATATTTATCAGGACAAGAATTAACCGAACCCCTATTAAATAATTTGGAAGTCGCTATTCGAGCCTATGATCCTTGTTTATCCTGTGCAACCCATGCGGTAGGAAAAATGCCATTACAACTTGAATTAGTCGATGCCGAAGGTCAGATAATTGATAAATTGATTAAGCATAATGACGGACAAATTGAACGTAATTTATGAGCAAACCTATTTTAGTCTTTGGCTATGGTAATTTAAGCCGTGGTGACGATGCTTTAGCCCCTTTATTATTAGAGCAATTAGAGAATAAAGAAGGCATTGAGATTTTAAATGATTTTCAGTTACAAATTGAACATGCTTTAGATTTAGAGAACAGATCACAAGTGTTATTTATTGATGCCTCGGTAAATTGTCAAACGGCATTCAATTTTGTCGAATTACAGCCGATTAAAGATAAAAGTTATACCACTCACGCCATGAGTCCTGCGGCATTATTACAAGTTTATCAAACTATAAAACATCAGTCACCGCCGCCTTGTTTTTTATTATCAATCCAAGGGCTTAGTTTTGAGCTAGGTGAAGGTTTAAGTTCAAAAGCTGCGGAAAATTTATCATTAGCGGTGACATTTAGCCAACAATTACTTGATAATCCCAATTTAGATTTTTGGTCTCAACAAACAGGAAATAATCTTGCATGAATTATCTTTATTAGAAAATGTAAAAGAAATTTTACAAAATCATGCAAAACATGAAAATTTTACTCAAGTTAAGAAAATTACCTTAGAAATTGGTCAATTATCTTGTGTTGAACCTGAGGCATTACGTTTTGCTTTTGAAGTGGTAATGAAGGGGTCATTAGCGACTGATGCAGAATTAGTATTCAGTGAACAACAAGGCTTAGGTCTTTGCCAGTCTTGTAAAAAACAAACCCCCTTAGTCCATTTATATGATCCTTGTCAGTTTTGTAACCATCCTTTTGTTACGGTTACTCAAGGTCATGAAATGAAAATTAAAGATTTAATCGTTATTTAATAGGTTATAAAAAATATGTGTGGAATTTGTGGCTGTGGTGAAACTGAGGTACATCAGCATAATCATTCTCATCAAGGTGAGACGGCGCGTTTAGTTAAAATTGAAGAAGATTTATTGGCTAAAAATAATACTTATGCGGCACAAAATAGAGCTTATTTTAAGCAGCATTCTATTTTTACGCTTAATTTAGTCTCAAGTCCCGGTTCGGGTAAAACAACGCTATTAGTAGAAACCATCAAGCAATTAAAAGATCAATTCCCCATTGCAGTAATTGAAGGCGATCAACAGACAGAACATGATGCTGAACGTATTCGAGCCACAGGCGTTTCTGCCTTGCAAATTAATACAGGGCGAGGCTGTCATTTAGATGCTCATGGTATCGGTCATGCCGTTAAGGATATGTCGTTAGAAGACAATAGTTTGTTAGCGATAGAAAATGTAGGCAATTTAGTTTGCCCTTCCTCATTTGATTTAGGAGAAGCGCATAAAGTGGTGGTACTTTCTGTGACAGAAGGTGATGATAAGCCGCTTAAATACGCCGATATGTTTTATGCGGCTGATTTAATGTTGATTAATAAAGTAGATTTATTACCTTATGTTGATTTTGATATTGAGCGTTGTATTAGTTATGCAAAACGCATTAACCCAAAGATTCGTATTATTCAATTATCAGCGACCAAGGGTGATAATTTCATTGAATGGCTTGATTGGTTGAGAAAAAATATAAATGAAAATAGGAATTAAAAAATAATGATTGAAGTTGCCTCCTTACGCTATGGCGTGATTTTTAAAAAGGTCTTTTCCAAGCCACATATCTTTACCGCATTTGTTAAAGATATTCTTGGACTAGAGATTGAAATTGATAAAGTAGAAACAGAAAAATCCTTTTCCCCTATTATTGGTCATGTTGACAGTCGTTTTGATTTGTTTGCAGAAGACAAAAAAAATCACTTGATTGTTGATATACAACACAGGCGCTATCAAGACCATTATGACCGTTTTCTTCACTATCACTGTGTTGCTTTATTGGAACAAATTACCAGCTCAGGCAATTATAAACCGGGTATGAATGTTTATACGATTGTGGTTTTAACGTCGGGAGATAAGCATAAAACTGATATATCAATTAATGATTTTAGACCTAGAAAATTAGATGGTCGTTATATTCCTGAAACCCAACATAAAATAATTTATCTTTGTCCTAAATATGTGACCGATAAAACGCCTGAACCTTATCGAGAATGGTTAAGAGCGATAGATGATAGTTTAGATCAAAAGATTGAAGAAGATAATTATGATAATGAAACTATTCAAGAGATTTTTTCGCTAATAAAAGAAGATAAAGTCAGTCCTCAAGAAGCATTTAGAATGAAAGATGAATATTCTGATGAAGAATATTTACGTGATGAAAGAACGAAGGGAAGAAAAGAAGGAATACAAGAAGGAATACAAGAAGGAATACAAGAAGGAATAGAAAAAGAAAAAAAAGAAAATGCTAAAGCTATGATTACAGAAGGTATCGACTTTTCATTAATCTCTAAGATAACAGGGATTTCGGCGCAAGAACTAGATGAGCTTAAAAATCAAGGTTAATTTATTTTAATGTCCAAATAAAGAACCGACAAAATGTTGGTTCTTTATTTTGTAATTTAAAGCAAATGCAGCGCACGATAAAGTAAATCAATACTTTCTGTTAAATCAACAGGCGCATTACCAATAAAAAACCCATTATTATGGGCATAACTGGCATTATCAGATTTAGTTACTTCATGGTTTATATATTTAATTACATCATGCTCTAAAAAATTACCCCCTGTAATAATGCGATATTTAATATCATGTTGATCTAAAGCAGCAAATGTCTGTTTACGGGTAATATCCGCCTGTTTAGCAATAATCATCGTAAAACTAAACCACGAACTTTCGCCGACTTCTTGTTGAATAATGAAACGCGTATCATTCTTAAACTTTTCAACAAAATAAGCAGCATTTTTACGCCGTTGTTCAATAAATCCTGATAATTTTTTAATTTGTGTGAGACCTAATGCGCCTTGCAACTCACCTGGACGAACATTATAGCCGGGTAAAATAAACCGATAAGCTTCAAAAAAATCATCGTCTTTTTTCTCATAAATGGGGCTACCCTCATCTTGGTCACGTGTCCAGCCATGATTTCTTAACGATTTTGCCAAACAATAAATTTCATAATCATCCGTGACAACAAGTCCCCCTTCCATGGTTGAAATATGATGTGAGAAAAAAGTCGAGAAAGTATTAACTAAACCATAAGTCCCTGTATAACGTCCGTTATATTTTGCCCCCATAGATTCACAGTTATCATCAAATAAAATAATATTATTTTGCTGACACAACCTTTCAATTTCATCAAAATGGCAAGGGTTTCCCAATACAGAAACGGTAACAATCATTTTGGTTTTAGGGCTAATTGCTTTTTTTAATTCTTCAATATCATAATTTAAAGTTTTTAAATCAATATCAACAAACTTTAATTTTAAACCGTATTGATGCAAAGGATAAAAAGTTGTTGCCCATGAAATACATGGCACAATCACTTCATCGCCTGCTTTTAAAGAATTTTCTTGACGATGAAATAAAGCCGCTACGGCAATTAAATTAGCCGATGATCCAGAATTAACCATTACCGCATAGTCTTTTCCAAAAAAATCAGCAAATTGCTGTTCAAATTCTTTAACATTTTTCCCCATACTGAACATATCACTGTCAATAACATCGTGCATGGCTTTTTTTTCTTCTTCGCCAAACGTTGAATGGGCTAACTCATAACTCATAATTTATTTATCCTGATAATTAGGTTCGTAGACAACAATTTTTGATCCGTCAAAATCGAAACAAAAAGGGATATGTAAATAATTATTTAATGCACTTTTGACTTCTTTGTGGTATTTTTTTTCAACATAAAAAATCATAAATCCCCCACTGCCCGCCCCTAATAACTTCCCCCCTAATGCCCCTGCATGAATGGCTTTATCATACATCTTATCTATAGTGGGGTTGGTGACTTTGCTTGATAAGGATTTTTTCAATGCCCAAGTTGAATTTAATAATTCACCAAATTGGTTTAAATTGGCATTTGAAAGTAATATTTCATGGGCTTCATCGACCATCTCTTTCATGCGATTTAGATTGGGAATATTTAAAGCCGTTCTTGCCATTTGTTCGTCTAAAATATCCGATGCAGCACGTGATAGTCCTGTAAAGAATAATAGAACATTACCTTGAAACTCAAGCAGTCTATCGTGACTCATCAGCACAGGTTCGGCAATAATTTCACCATTTTGTAAAAATTTGAGGGTATTTAACCCACCGTAGGCGGCAAAGGTTTGGTCTTGTGATCCCACATTTTCTTTAATCCAGTCTTGCTCAATTTCAACGGCCATTCGGGTCAATTCTTTTTTCGAGACCATTTTACCTTCTAAGGCTTTTAAACTGTTTAAAAGCCCTACGGTAAATGCTGAACTTGACCCCATGCCGCTACGAGCGGGAATATCACCATCATGATGAATGGAAACTCCATAATCAATGTTTAAATATTTTAAGGTTTCACGGACTGCTGGGTGAACAATTTCCTCAATAGAAGAAACATTTTCTTGTTTTGAGTAAACAATTCGGTGTTTATGTTTAAAAAAAGGCGGTAATTTTCTTACATTAAGGTAAGAATATTTATCAATAGTAACCCCTAAGGTTTTACCACCGTGTTCAAGGTAATAATTAGGGTAATCTGTCCCTCCGCCGAAAAATGAAATCCGATGGGGTGTTCTGGATACAATCATGAATGGGTCTCTAATTGTTAGGTCATTTGTTTAGTAGTGCTAAAATCTAAAGTAGATTATAGTTTATCTATTTGAAATTCAAAAGAAGCTTACTATTTTAGCTCAGAACGCTTAATATGCAGTTTTAAAAATCATTAATGAGAAATAACTATGAATTTAAAAAAATATTTAGTGCCTTTACTTTGTTCTTTAGCTTTAACTTCCATCGCTAATGCAGCTCAAGATGAAAATGTATGGAACAATAGCCTCAAAAATAACTATTTTGCAGGTAAAATTATTCAAGAATCTAACACGGTTATTGAATTAAAAACGCCTTATCGTGCTGAAGATCCTGCACTCGTTCCGATAAAAATTATGAGTAAGATTAAGCAAACTAAAGAACATTATATTAAAAAAATCACTGTTTTTGTGGATAAAAACCCCTATCCTTTTGTGGGAGAATTTGAATTAACCCCTGAAACAGGTAAAGCAGATTTAGCGATGCGTGTTCGCGTTAATACTTATAGTTATATTCGTGCTATTGCTGAAATGAATGACGGTAAGTTTCATATGACGAAGAAGTTTATTAAAGCCAGTGGGGGTTGTTCTGCACCTATTGGTGCGGATTTAGATGCGGCGATGAAACGATTAGGAAAAATGAAATTTAAGGTGAATAAAAAATTGGAAATAGGTGAGCCTTCCTTAGTGCAACTTTTAATTAGTCATCCTAATATTACGGGAATGCAAATGGATCAAGTGACTCGTTTTATTAAAAAATCTCATTTTATGGAAAAATTAGCCATTACTTTTAATGATAAACCTGTATTGACGGCAAAAACAGATATTGCCATTAGTGCCGATCCTAATTTTAGATTTTATTTTATTCCTGAAAAATCTGGGGTATTAAAAGCTGAATTTAGCGATACTTCGTGTGAAAGCCCTATGAGTCGTAGTGTTTGTACAAAAGGTAAAAGCTATAGCCAAACCTATACCATTACGCCTTAAATTCAAAGAGGGGGGCGTAATTTAACACGCTCCCTAACATAGAAGAAATAATACCCATAACCGAAATAAAGAGTGATTCTTTTTCAACAATATTGATCTTAAGTTCTGTTTTTATTTTTTTAAGGGTAAAATCGCTGTAAACCATAGTTTTTTTAAACAATACAATCTAAAATCAATGCGAAGCAACATATTCAGCTAATACATCATTCATACGTGTTTGCCAACCTTTTCCTGTCGCTTGAAAATACGCTACTACCTTGGGATCATATCTTGCAAAAACACCTATTTTTACAGGCTTCTTTTCAGTACCCTTTTCATCTTGTTTAGAATTCAACAATCTATTTGCCATTTCAGAACCTAAAATCTGCGGCAAAACTTCACTTGCAGGTTTCGCCTTTGTGAAAAATTCTTGTGTTAATTCTGAAACTTCACCCTCTTCATCTATAAATGGGCTTGTCATTTCTTTTTGCCTCTCTTTTATTGGCTTTACGAAAACTAATGACTCTAATACCTTCCTCAATAGGGGTAAAACATAATACATGTAAACGATATTTAAAATAACCAACGGCTATATAACGAGGCTCAGAGTATTCATGACGAACATCCTCACCAATAATAGCACCAGACCAATCAAAATCTTTAACGTAAGAAAAAGGTAAATCACGTTCCTTAATATTTTTCTCAGATTTGATTGGGTCAAATGTAATATTCATTTATATCTAAATTCAAAACTTGGCTGTTATTAAATTTTTAGTCCTGATCCAATCCCATAAAATCCCAAACATCTTCAACAAACGTTTCATTAGCATTAATATCCACAGGTGCGCCATTAGGATAGTTTTGTTCATAAACCCGTCGGCTATCGGCTGCTAAATCATCTAGACCTAATTTAAGATAACCACGTTCCATCACTTCTAAAGCATAAGGGGTTGCAGAAGTACAAGGGGCTGGATGTTTAGATTGACATTCTTCAACAATTTTTCCTGCACGATTAACTGCCGCCATATAGGCTTTACGTTTCATGTAAAATTGTGCGACATGAAGTTCATAACGTGATAAATAATCACGCAAAGCAACTATCCGTTGTTTTGCATCAGCGACATATTGGCTATTGGGAAAACGGGTGAGTAACTCTTCAAAATTAGCATAAGATTCTTTGTATTTACTAGGATCACGCTGAGTATCATCCGTTGGCACGTAGCGAGATAAAAAACCTATGTCACGATTAAAACTAATTAACCCTTTCAAATAATAAGCATAATCCGCATTGGGGTTTCTGGGATTAATTTTAATAAATCGCTCAACGGCAGCTAGTGCCGCCTCTGCATCCTCATTTTTATAATAAGCAAACGCTATATCAAGTTGCGTTTGTGCAGCATATTCTCCAAAAGGATAACGGCTTTCTAAGGCTTGATAAAGTTCAATGGCTCTTGGATAGTTTTCAATAGCCATTGCCTTTTTAGCTTCTTCATAGAACCGTGTTGCGCCCCAATCAACGTATTCATCAGAGTGATCAGAACGATCTGATGTTAGGCTTTTAAGGGTTTCACAGCCTTGTAAACTCAGCATAAAACAACAAATAAATAAGATTTTTACGAAAATAAATCGCATATTAGTAACAACACGTTGTAAGATTAAGGGTTTTTTTCGCCTATAATCTGTTTAGGCAAAATTGTAAGATTAATGTACGAGTATAACTTAATTTATAGAGATAATCATGGCGATATTAATAGCAACCATTCCTGATGAAATGGCAGGAATGCGTTTAGACCAAGTTCTTTCCTTAGTCTTTTCTGACTATTCACGCAGTAAATTACAAATATGGGTCAAAGCGGGACGTGTTAGTGTTAATGGTCAATCTCTAAAGACACGTACAAAAGTAGATGGCGGTGAAGAAATTCGCTTAGATGCTGAACCTGAAACCGTTTTAAATTGTGAAGCTGAAAACATCCCTTTGGATATAATTTTTGAAGATGAATCTCTGCTAATTGTTAATAAACCCGCAGGATTGGTGGTACATCCTGGCGCTGGAAATTGGAGCGGGACATTACAAAATGCGTTGCTTTATTATAATGAGGAACTCAATATATTACCTAGAGCTGGGATTATTCATCGAATAGATAAAGATACTAGTGGCTTATTAATGGTGGCAAAAACCTTAAAAGCGCAGCACAGCTTAAGCGATCAATTACAGTTAAGAACGATTGAACGTGAATATTTAGCCATAGCGCGAGGTTGGATGACTGCGGGAGGGACGATTAATGAACCCATTGGGCGACATCCTCATGATAGAATCCGCTATACCGTTAGAGAAGAGGGGCGAGAGGCTGTCACTCATTATCGTTTAGTACAACGTTTTAAACGCCATAGTTTTATTCGAGTGAAACTTGAAACGGGGCGCACACATCAAATTCGGGTTCACATGACACATTTACACTATCCTTTATTGGGCGATCCATTATATGGTGGTAATTTTCAAATGCCTGCAGAATGTAGTGAAACGTTAGAAAAACAATTAAGAACCTTTAAACGGCAAGCACTTCATGCCACAAAACTAGGGCTAATTCACCCTGTCACTAATGAATATAGGGAATGGGAGCAAGCTTTACCAGAGGATATGCAATTATTATTAGACGCATTGGTAGAAAATGAGCAGTAATAGTTATTTAATTCCTGATTGGGACGTTCCTAGTAATATTCATTCGGCGATGACTTTACGCCAAGGAGGGATAAGTTTAGGTGATTATAGTTCACTGAACCCTGCTACTCATGTTGATGATGATTTTAATAGCGTATTAATTAATAGACAGTGTATTAAGGAAAGTTTAGCTTTGCCTTCTAATCCTGTTTGGTTAAACCAAACTCATAGCACGGAAGTTATTCAAGCGGATACGGTTAAGTTTTTGACTAATGCCGATGCAAGTTTTACCTCAAAAAGAGGGATTGTTTGTACGGTGTTAACTGCTGATTGTTTACCTATATTATTATGCTCAAAAGAGGGTAATCAGATTGCCGCTATTCATGCAGGTTGGCGCGGTTTATTAGCAGGTATTATTAGTAATGTACTTAAAGTGATGAGACCTACTCAATTATCAGTTTGGCTAGGTGCTGCTATTGGCAGTTGTTGTTTTGAAGTTGGAAGAGAAGTACGTGAACTATTTATCGCTAAACATTTTAAATTTAGTCACGCCTTTGTGCAAAAATCATCCCAAAAATATTTAGCTGATATTTATCAATTAGCACGAATTGAATTAAATCTAAAGGGGGTTAATAACATTTATGGCGGTGAGTTCTGTACCGTTTGCGACCCACAGCGTTTTTATTCTTACCGTCGAGATCAACAAACAGGGCGTATGGCAACTTTAATTTGGAAGGACTAAATGACTATTTTATTACTCATTATTATTTTTACCGCTTTAGGTGGGGTTTTAAGTGTCATGGCGGCAGCATTGTTTTTATTATTACCTGAAAAGCATCAAGACACTATATTACCACATGGCATTAGTTTTTCAATTGGTGCCTTATTAGCGGTGGCTTTTTGGGGATTAATTCCTCATGCGTTTGAAGAACTTGAAGCATCACAATTTCAAAGTTTATCAGCCACTATTTTAGTAGGAATCCTAAGTTTTTTTATATTAGAAAAACTCTTAATTTGGCGACACTGTCATCATGGGGGATGTGATGCACATAACGAAGGGCATGAAAGTCATGAGGTCAAAGATCATCAAGCGGCAGGGACATTAATTTTAATTGGTGATGCCATTCATAACTTTGTTGATGGAATTTTAATTGCCGCCGCCTTTTTAACCGATGTTCAATTAGGCATTGTAACGAGTCTTGCGGTAGCCGCGCATGAAATACCGCAAGAAGTAGGTGATTTTGCTATTTTATTAAAAAGTGGTTATAGCAAGAAAAAAGCAATTATTTATAATATCTTAGCAAGTTTAGCAACCGTTGTTGGTGGTGTTCTAGCTTATTTTAGCTTAGAAGATTTACATGAAAAACTGCCTTATTTCTTAGCCTTAGCCGCTTCCAGCTTCATTTATATTGCCGTTGCCGATTTAATTCCATCACTCCATAAAAAAACAGATATAAAATCCTCATTAGAACAAATCGCATTAATTATTACAGGCGTAGTATTAATTTGCACGTTACATGATGTGGCTCATGCAATGGAATAAGAATTAATATGTTATCGTTTATTTTCTAATGTCCCATGCTGCTTCTAGTCGTTTTGCTGAGATAGGAATCGAAGTCTTCAATTGTTGGGCATATAGCGAAACACTAAACTCTTCCAACAACCAGCGAAAATGATCGCGTTCAGGATAGAGACTATCACTTTCAAGCTCTTTTTTAACGCCCTTCCAAAACCGAAACCAATAACGTTTTAATTCTTGGTTTTTGGCTGGATTCATATCACGTTTATCCAAACGATACGCCATTGCCTTCAAATAACGCGGTAAGTGTTGTAACTGCTGATAAGGAATATAACGAATAAACCCTTGATAAAATAAATGTTGCAATTGCGTTTCAATGTCAGCAACCAATTCACTTAACGATGATTTTAGTCCCAATTGCCGCGCCAAATCAGCATAAGCTTCCATTATTTCAACCAATAATAAGGGGGTTTCATGACTAAGCAGCATTAATTGAGCTTTATTATCGTGCAAAACCGTTTCAAAATCCGCCTGTGAACGAATGCTTTTATTTTCAACAAAAACGCTATATAAAATTAGATGCAAGACATCCTCTTTATAAGATACGCTTGAACGTTGTTTTAACACAGGATGTGCCAATAATTGGTTATAACTTAATTGTGTTTTTGCCGTTCCCGCTAAACTTTTTAAAATATATTGGCATTCTTT
>DAOUTG010000095.1 GCA_030626845.1 Methylococcaceae bacterium | reverse complement strand
TCGCCTTTGACTTCAACGACACACGCACGGCAATTGCCATCGGCGCGTAATTTGTCAGAATAACAAAGATGCGGGATTTCTTTACCATGACGTTGTGCCACGGTTAATAAAGTTTCGCCTGCAATAGCGGAGACAGTTTCACCATCTAGGGTAAAATTAACAGTTTTTTCAGTCATAGTATTTATTCAGCGTTTGGGTAATGTAAAATGCTATTTTTTTAATCTAAAAATAATTGATTTTTTTATTTTTCTTGTAAGGATCTCGCGGCAAAAATAATTAATTGTAATTCTTCACCTAAAACTTCATAAATAGGTTTTTTATTACTCAATTTAAAACTTTCTTTCAAGATAATACCAACCCCTTCTCCTCTTCGCTCAAGAAAATGTTTACGACCTATTTGTCCTGCTATATTATCGTCTAGTGACAGTTCTGATAATAAACGACCTAATAATTCATTACGACTCATTTGATTATAACGCAGATTTTCTACAGTCAAGCTATTCGCTAACGCCCCTGGGGAATAAAGTTCAAGCCTATCTTTGAAAATAAAAAGCCTAATTTTTGAGCCATGTTTTGAATAATCGCGATGAATGACAGCGTTTACGATGGCTTCAAAAACAGCTTTCATACTATATTGAGGCTGATCTATTCGTCCAATATTCTTAAGAGCAGACACTTGATTATGTTTTTTAACAAAAGCAAACGCATCCACTATTTGCTGATCTAATGCACCTTTAAAATCTTGTGCATCAATCTGATAGTTTGCATCTCGTGTAGTGCCACTATAACAAACAGCACAAATAAAACTGTTATATAAATACTTATCTGAATGTTGAGAACACATGAGCAAACCTGCGACGGTTACTCGATAATAATCCCGCTCTTCAATTAATAAATGTCGCTTGAGTAAAAAATTATTGGTTTCATCATCACTAACTTCATTAGGAATAAAACGCTGATAAAGTGATTTTTCGAATGTTTCATAGTGGGTATTAGGCACAAGTTGTTCATCAAAAGGAATTATTCGTGCTTGTGAGCGACTTTGTAATAATCGAGCTAAATGCTCCGTTGACATTTCTCTTTTACTACTGCCTTGACGAATAAAATAACCATTAGAACTTTTATGGACAAAAAAACTATAGGGAACATCTATTTTTAAAATATTTTTATTTTCAACCGTTAGTTTTTCAGTAAAAATATTAACAGGAGGTTCAATACTATCACGACAAACTTCAATGATTATTTTTTCATATTGATTAAGGTTTTTTATATCAATTCCCACAATGTCACTATTATCATCGACACCAATGAGAATCACACCGCCCTTCACATTAGCAAATGCAGTAATTTCATCAGCAAGGCTTTTTTTATGAGGAATTTCTCGTTTAAATTCAATAGTTGAATCTTCCCCTAAAGCTATTTTCTCTATCAACTCATTTAAACTATCAAACATGATTAATTCTCTAAATGAATACGTTTATAACGCTGAGAGAATGCGTGTTGCCCACCTTCTAAAATAGTACATATTTTTTCTCTCACTTTGGTATTTTGTATACTAGCAGGATGAGGAATAATACTTTGTCCATTGCTAACTTCTAAAGGTAATACCATTTCGGCATTGCCATTAACAACAATATTAGCATTATGGGTCACAATAATAATTTGTCGTTTACTTTTAATCGCACGCAATTGTTTAACGATTAAACTATAAATTAATTCATTATCTAAATCATCCTCAGGTTGATCCAATAATAACGGTTCTTCACCATAGGATAAAATAAATGAAAGTAATGCCGCGCACTTTTGTCCCGCCGAGCCTTGTTTAATATTTTGTTGTTGTTCACCAAAGGTAATTTCTAAGTCATCTTTAGGAAACCAAAGCATTAAACGCGTAAAAACATCTTGCGGTTGATTTTGTAAATGTGTCGTAAAACGCGCTGTTTTTGCAGGTATTTTATTATTTCGAATTTGTTGAATCGCTATTTTAAGAGCTTGAACGTTATTCTCAGAAGCCCTTTGATAAATACTTTGCAAGTTTTCAATATCTTTATCGTATTTTTTTTGACAGTTCAATGTTTTCCTAATAAACAGCTCTATTGTTTTCCAACGTTCTCCAAAAGGAATCACTTTAATATTAACCGCTTGTTTATCTTTTAATATTGTTTTTAAAAATTGTTGTCGATTATGAGTTAATATTTTTCGAGTTTCTTCAATCTCATTAAATAAGTCATGCTTTTTTTTCTTTAAACGATTTATTTTAGACGAATACGCATCAATATTTTCAAGTTCTTTTTTAGTGGCTAATTGTTGCTGTAATAATAGCGGGTATTTTTGCGGGTCTATATCTTGTTGTTGTAATTGTGTTTCTATTTGTTGATAATCCGCGACTTCTTTTTGTAAAACCTGCATCCAAGATGCCCTATCTTTTTCTTGTTGCCACTGACTCATCAGTGCATTAGCTTGTTGGGTTAAATCATTTAAAGATTGATTAATATTCGACCATTTATCATTGCTCTGTTTAATCGCAGATAAAATATCATTATTTTCATTAAAGACTTGTTCGCTAACATTAACAGGAACAATGAATTCTTGCACATCCTGTAAGCGATTCGCCATATCCTGCCAATTAGCTTCCAAATGCTTAATCGTTGTCAATTGTTGTTGGCGTTTACGGTAATTTTCTAAAACAGATCTATGCCCAGAGCTTTCTATTTTTTGAATTTGTCGGCTAAAATCATCCAACTCACCTTGTAATTTATTTTTTCGAGCTATTTTTTCATTAAGTTCTGATAATTTTTGTTCAACCTGTTTATATTGATTAACTAAGTTTATATGTTGTTGTTTTAAATTTTCATAATCAACCGTACGATCTTTATCAATAATATCCAGTAAACCTTGAGGTTCTTTTGCTAATTCAAATATTTGTTTTTGACTATAAATATAAGCCGGAAACAGTGATTTAATTTCGCCTTTTGTTGCCTCCCAGTTCCCATTATTATCAACTTCTAAAGAAGTAGCATCCGCTTGTTCAGACCAATTCAAGCGATAACGAATCCCCGCTTTAGAATAAATAAGAGATATTTTGCTGTTTTTTAATAATAAATTATTATCACCTGTTTGAAAATATTTATTACTTTCTGTTTGTAGTGATTCAGGAATAGCCTCTTTTTGTCGAAGCACAAGGCGCGTAAATTCTAATAAAGTTGACTTACTACTCCCACGTCCACCTATAAAGGTATTTAGAAAGGGACTAAATTCACAAACTAACAATTTAGCACGCCCCACATATTTGGTTTTATCAACGGTTAACGATTCAATAATAAATTGAGCATGTTGATTTGGGTTTTCACCCCTATTGCGATTAATTGAAGCCTTGCCATCAATTAAGGCAAGCTTTAAACCTTCAATCGTGGGTTCATCCATTTTCACCCAAGTAAATATTCCAAAATTATCTTGTCTAAAATTATGGGTATCCGATCCTTTTATCTCTGTCCATTGTATTTTTTTTTCATGATACAGTTGTGGTTTTTGATAAGTTTCATCACACAATTCCATAGCATGAATATTTGGACACTCTAATACTTGCTTTAGCGTATTAGAATCCAGTTTAAACAAGCTTTTTTCTTTATCCACATGAGCAGGAATAGCAATACCGCCGCGCTCTGTAATTTCATCAATGACTTCTGAAATAGTTTTACCAGTAACCTCATCGCTATTGCCTTTTGTACCTTTATAACCTATTGCACCTAATAAACTATCAATATCACTTTGAGTTTTATCTTCTCCAAAAATAGCTAATAAATGTACCCCACCATTGACAGAAATTTCTACACTGGGAAATAAAGTTAAAGGATGATACTCTGGAAAATTATTTTGGTTTAATTCAGCTAATGTTTGTTTTAATATATCAACCCACGCGCCTGAATTGTGGTCAGTGATAGCAACACAATCAATTTTCTCTGCCATAAATTTTTTCAGCCAAAATTCAGGGGTTACCTTTGCTTTATCTTCTGCACGACAACCTTTCATAAAATCAGTTGAAGCGGGTGTATGCGTATGGAAATCAAATTTCCACCATTTAGCACCAGGATAGTTAATCATAAAATATAGCCTGAAGAATTAAGTCGAATAATATAAGTTATCTTGGTTTTAAGCTATTTTCCAATATTCATTTTTTAGAGAATCATAACCACGATTTATTTTAAAGAGTTGAAAATCATTACTACCTACAGATGGAAACTCAGCTTTTATTTCTCGTGATAAAGCATTAATAATATTTTTTCCCAGTAAATCAGAAAATTGTCCCGTTAATGCTTTGTCATACCATTCAGTTATCTCATCAATAGTAACAATAGACTGGATTCTAGTTTGCCAGCCTATTTGACTTAATAATGAATTAATAACCTCTTTTTCTGCTTTTTTACAAACAATAATAATTTTATTTGCAGTTATTGAGGTAACAATATTTTCGGCTAAATCTTTATCTAAGGATAAATGTTTTATTTGCACAACAGAACCAAAGTTAGCATACATATCTAAACCGCGATCCGCTGCATTTGTAACACCAACCCGATGAAAATGAGCATCAAGCGTTTTTCTATTTTCTAATGCGGTTAAATTTAAAACTTTATCAGAGAATGTTTTAAACTCATTTAAAATGGCTATTTTATTGGGATCATAGTAAATATCAATTTTCACATTAATTGATGTGGTTAAAACTTCAAACAGAGAATAAACAACAATTTCAAAAATTTTATCTAAACTACGTTTTAATCCAGCTTGTAGCCAAAACTGGTGTAAAAAAACATTCAATTTAAACGTATCTGTGGATGATGTTAAACAATAATTTAACGCATTTTCAAGTTGTAAATGTTTTTCTTCAAAAGCTTGATAAATATATGCTTCAACAACACCCTTTTGTTGAATATTTTCTCTACCTAATATTGATAATAAACGCGGTGGCATTGCATTTTCTTCAAATAAATTGTCTTGAAATTTCGCGCTTGACGTACTCACTCTTCCAAGAAATTGCATACATATAATATCGCGCCATTTTTTAGAACGGTTTCGATAGGTTTCAAGATCAGCTAAATTGATATTTAAAGTTGATTGCGTTCTAGCATAATATAAAATTTCGGCTATTTGTATGGGTTTATACAAATGAACTCTTGATTTTTTAATAATTAAATCAAGCGCGTTTTTAGCTTCTGCTAAGTTATTAAGCATCATTCCACAAATCCTGTTGTACCGCTATTTTTTTAGCAGGTTTTTTATTTTGAATACTCGTTCTTATTTCCTTTGCAACCGCCTCAATAACAGGCACAGTAACACTATTTCCCGCTTGTTTTCTTAAATGAGTATCTGCAACAACAATTTTAAATGAATCAGGAAATCCTTGTAATCGTAATAACTCTCTTGATGTAAGTCGTCTAATACCGTTAACTAACAAATAATTGTAAGAAGCCCCAGCCCTCAATGCACATGAGTAATTTAAGGCTGAAATATTACCACTCTTATTTTCATGCCATATTGAAGGTGTTGGGTAATTTGGTTTAACCTTTTGCTTTCTTTTTTCCCGAATTAACTCAGAAGCAAAATATTTGTTTTCTATAATTGCATCATCTTCAAGAATATCGGTTAGTTCTGCCCGAACTGTAAAAGGTCTTGGAAATGAAAAAGCGATATTTTCTTGAAAACCCACAATAATTGTCCGTTCTCTTTTTTGTGGAACGCCAAAATCAAGCGAGTTTAGTACAGTTGTATGAACCCAGTAACCTAGGTTTTTTAAATGTTCCAAAATAACTTGAAAGGTTCGCCCTTTATCATGGGATTGTAGATTTTTTACATTTTCCAGCATAAAGGCATAAGGACGTTTAACCCTTAATATTTCTTCAATATTAAAAAATAACGTCCCTCGTGTATCTTCAAAACCCTTCCGTTCACCACATATACTAAAGGCTTGACAAGGAAAACCCCCTAATAAAATATCATGATTAGGAATGGTACTTGGTTTTATTTTAGTGATGTCCCCATAAGGTCGTTCACCAAAATTAGCTTCATAGGTTTTTTGAGCCTGTTCGTCCCATTCAGACGAGAAAACACATTGTCCACCAATAGACTCAAACCCTAATCGGATACCACCAATTCCTGCAAATAAATCAATAAATTTCAAGCTATTTTAATTCTTGCGGAAAATACTTAATCACACACCGCAACGGGTTCGGTGCGGCTTGCCCTAAACCACAAATAGACGCATCCACCATTACCGATGATAATTCTTCCAATAAATCGACATCCCAATTCTGGTCTTCCATTAATATCGCCGCTTTAGAAGTCCCTACACGGCATGGCGTACACTGCCCACAGGATTCTTCTTCAAAAAACTTCATCGCATTAATGGCTAATTTTTTAGCACTGTCTTGAGTTGAAAAAATCATCACCGCCGCAGAGCCTATAAAACAACCATATTGATTTAACGTATCAAAATCTAAAGGAATATCCCCCCTATTTTCAGGCAAAATTCCCCCTGATGCGCCGCCTGGGAAATAGCCATAAAATTCATGTCCTTCCAGCATTCCACCACAGTATTCTTCAATTAATTCACGAACCGTAATCCCTGCGGGGGCTAAATGTACCCCTGGTTTATTGACTCGTCCAGAGACCGAAAAAGAACGTAAGCCTTTACGATCATGACGACCATACGAACTAAACCATTCCGCGCCTTTTTCCAAAATATCGCGTACCCAGTACAACGACTCCATATTATGCTCTAAAGTAGGGCGACCAAATAAGCCCACTTCGGCTAAAAAGGGCGGTCTTAAACGTGGCATTCCGCGTTTACCTTCTATAGATTCCACCATCGCCGATTCTTCCCCGCAAATATACGCGCCTGCACCACGGCGTAAGTGAATAGGGGGAATTTTATAAACCGTTGACGGTGGGTTATTTTCTAACTTGGC
>DAOUTG010000115.1 GCA_030626845.1 Methylococcaceae bacterium | reverse complement strand
TAGGTAAATTCATATCAAACCAAAAGATACTACCTTTATTAAGCTGACTCTTAACTTGTAGTTCCCCTCCCATTAACTCGACGAGTTTACGACTAATGGATAAACCTAATCCTGTCCCTTCACTCTGACGATAATGTTCACCCACTTGTTTAAAGGCTTGAAAAATCGTGGGTAAATCTGATTCCGTAATACCAACCCCTTGGTCTATAATCGCAAAACGACATGAATAGTGCTGTTCATCTTTATTCAGTCTTTGTACTTTTAAAATAATTTCACCTCTATCAGTGAACTTAACCGCATTACTTAATATATTTAATAAAACCTGAGTCAAACGTTTTTCATCGCCTAAAACTGAATTAGGTAAATCTTGCGGCAAGTCTAATTTAAGCGATAGTTTTTTTTGTTCAGCCCGTACCTCAATAATGGCACGTAGATTAACTAACATTGCCTGTAGATTAAAATCATTCACATTTAATTCCATTTTTTGAGCTTCAATTTTAGATAAATCTAAAATATCCGTAATTAAACTTAATAAATGTGTGCCACTATGCTCTATCACATTTAAGCCTGTTTCAGCTTGCTTAAAATTCATGATGTGTTTATCACGCTTTAAAATTTGAGCATAACCCAAAATACCATTTAATGGGGTGCGTAATTCGTGATTCATATTGGCTAAAAAAGTAGATTTAGCTTGATTAGCAATTTCGGCTTTTTCTTTAGCAATCACTAATTCTACAGTGCGTTGTTCTACTCGATATTCTAGTGTTTCAAAAGCATGGGTTAATTGATAAGCCATATCATTAAATGAGGTTGCCAGTTCACCTAATTCAGTTGCATGGCTAATTTCTAGGTTATGAGATAATTTTCCTTGAGCAATAGCGTTAGCGGCTTTATTCATTCGTAAAATAGGTTTTGTTATCCACTTAGCGGTTAATACACCCATAATTAATATTAAAAATAAAGCCCCGATTGATAATAAAAAAACCTGTTGAGTATTAGTGTAAATATGTTCAAGAAAGTCTGATTCAGGGATGACAGTCACAATAAACCAGTTAACATCTGTCTCATTATTGTAATGGGAAATTTGTAGTAATTGTTTTTCATTATTATATTGAAAATCTAATTGATAATTTCCATTGATATCATCAAAACTAATAAAATGTTTTTTTAAATAGTCGCCTGTTGCTTTAATGATTGGGTTAGGACTATTTTCAATTAAAATAAGTTCTTTTTTATTATTATTTTGTTTAGATTTTGAACTCCATATTAATGAACCTGTTTTATCAAATATAAAGATTTGTCCTGTCTTACCTACTTTAAGTTTATTTAAAAAATTTTCAATATCTCTTAAATCATAAGTTACTGCCACGACACCGAGTACATTACCTTCTTTAGTATAAACAGGTTGAACAAAATCAAAATAAAGCGCGTTATAATCAATCGCTGAATAAACAGGTGTCCAAAGGGGTTTCCCCGCTTTAACGGCTTCAATATACCAAGGACGTTTTCGGGCATCATATTTAGCCGTGAATTTTTTCATAAGCTGGGTTCGCTGACCTTTATCGTTAATCGCATAATCAAAGGTAAAATAATCAGTTTCTTGATTATCGACAATAAAACGTAACTCATGCTTATCTAAGTGATCTGGAATTCTGCGAATCCCTAATGCTGATCCATCTTCTTCAGAACCAAAATTAATCCAACCTACTTTTTTAAAGTTTTGAATCATTTGCCAGAGATAAAACTCAGTGTTAATATTTTGATATTTTAAATCTAAACTCAAATCGCCGCGTTTAATCGCATCTACATTCAAATTATTAATCAGCACAGGAATGACTAAATAATCATCTATATACAATTCTATTTCTGAAGTGATGTTTTCACGCAATTGCTTGGCAACGTCATTAACCGCATCTTTACCATTTTTATAAGATAAAAACCCCACTAAACCCACGATGATAAGAATTTCAATTATAAACGGTATAATTAACACAAAGAACAAGGGGATTTTTCTTACTTTTTTAGGGGATTTAATCATAAGTTTCAATTGTTTCATCAGGTAAATAAATCTAAGTAAATAGGAACTCAAGGGGTGTGCGACAAGTTAAGCTTATCATTTTTTGCAAGGTAAAAGTCCTTGTCTACTCGTTATTCTATTCTAGTTATTCATTCCTCTAATTTATTATTTAATCCGATACGTTAAAAAATTACATTTAAGCTAAAAGTAAAAAGTGCTTATAGGCTATGGTGTTACAAGAAATTGTGAATTTTAATCATAGTTTTTTATAATTTTTTGGTAAAGTAGTCACCTTTTTATCCCTGTTTAGCCTGACTATTATTTATGACCACCACTATTCACACCATCCTAGAAGAATTTAGACAAGCCGCGACTTCAAACCGTGATTTAGGCGATAAATTTGAGCGTTTATTTGCCAATTACTTAATGATAGATCCCCAATATCAATATACGGACGTTTGGTTATGGGGTGAATGGCAAGATAGGTTTGGCAGTGATACTGGCATTGATGTCGTGGCTAAGGACGAACAAGGCAACTATTGCGCGATTCAATGTAAATTTTACGCGGCGAATCATTCCTTACAAAAAAAAGATATAGACTCATTTTTTACTGAATCAGGTAAAAGTTTTGACACCGCCGAAGGTGAAAAGGTTTTTAGCAGTCGTTTAATTGTTTCTACGACGGATAAATGGAGCAAACACGCCGAAGACGCTTTAGATAATCAGCACCCACCTTGCACCCGTTTAAGAGCTGAGGATTTAGCCAATAGCCCTGTTGATTGGTCACAATTTAGTTTAAATAAACCTCAAGATATGAGGCTCAAGGCTAAAAAAGTATTAAGACCCCATCAACAAACCGCCTTAGAAAAAGTAGACATTGGCTTTAAAACCGCCGATAGAGGAAAAATGATTATGGCATGTGGGACGGGTAAAACCTTTACCAG
>DAOUTG010000081.1 GCA_030626845.1 Methylococcaceae bacterium | reverse complement strand
TAACACCAAAATAAGCAGCCGTAAAAAGGATAGCGGCCCCTTTATTCCTAATTAATAAAATAAGTTAGTTTGTAGAATGGGTAAAGCGATAGCGAAACCCATCAAAACGATGGCATGAAATGATGGGTTTCGTTCCATTTCGCTATCGCTCATTACACTCTACCCATCCTACGAGCTTTACCCTGACCCTATTTATTACCATTTTTAAAATCCTCTTGATAAAATTTTATAATATAACGCGATAAGATTGGCTACATAAGATGTGCCGACGATAGGAGGCGCATCATTCGTGTTATTTTACTCGAAAGATGCGCTTCGTACCTCAACTCATCCTATAATTTAGCTCGTAGCTCGTAGGATGGGTAGAGTATAATGAGCGATAGCGAAATGGAACGAAACCCATCATTTCATGCCATCCGCTTTGATGGGTTTCGCTATCGCTCTACCCATCCTACAAACCAACTTATTTTGTAACTACTCAGCCAGGTAGGGTGGGCTTAGCCCACCCTACCTGGAGTCCAAAACATGTTTTGGACTCCGATTTAGATTTTTATCATGTACAAAGGTATCTTATTTACAACGCCAACAAACAACGCTGTAAATAAGAAAAACTCAAACGCTCTTGTTCTAAACGTAAAAGACTGTCCTGCAATCGCTGGTAAAGAATATTTTCTTCATTGTTTAAATGCGACAGTGATTTTTTCTCAGCAGTTTCAACTGGCTCTTTAACGGTTAAATGGGCAAACTTCTCAAAAGTTTCATTATCCATTAACAAGGATTTTGCTTGTGGATAATGATGTCGTAACCGCGATAAAATAGCAAAACCATGCGTATCTATATCCCCCCAATAATAAATTTTACAATTTTGTAAACATTGAATCTTGGCTAATAAATTAACCGCATAACCTAAACCAAAAATGACTAAAGCCTCTGGATAATTAGGAAAAGCCAAGCCACTAATTTTATTTTCAACAATAAAAACTACCTGAACATTTAACTTTAACGGCTTAAATTCATTTACAGGCAAACTTAAATCGGTTAATCCATGAAGGGTTAAAGCGGCATCTAAAATTCTAAAACGAATTAAAGGCAGGTCATAACGTAAACCATAACGCCGTTCAAAACCATGATGACTTAACCCTATAATCTCAGCTTGATAAGCACTAGGCTCTAACATTTGAGTTAATAACTCATTTAATATCGCCTTGTGTTGCTCAATAAATTTACTATCAATGCCTTCAATATCCAATTGACGAAGATAACAATTCATTTGAGGACGCGCTTTGAAATAAGTACAGACTATTAATAATTGTCGCCAAATTTTAGCAAACTTAATTAGCTTAAATGGATAACGTATTAACCAGTCCAATAAAATAGGATGTTGTTGTAAACTTTGTTGGCTTAAGGTTTTAAATTGTGAAAACTCACTTGCCTTAGCCAAATAATTTAAAAATACCGTTTCGTTACTAAAGGTAATTAAAATAGGAATTTTTTGCTCGCCTAATTGCCGATGACTAATCTGCTTGTCGGTAATCATATAACCTTGTTTTTTAGCATCCTGACGCAATAAAATAATGGCATCTTGTAACTCGCCATAGTGATTTAATAAGCTCTGAGCGGCTATTTTTTTTAAGGAAATCTCAAGGGGAAAATAGGGCTTATTTTGTAAATAAGCACGATAAAAATCCCCATGTTGCCAGATTTTTAATCCCCTTTGTTTCAGTGCTTTTGGACTAATGAGTAAATTGGACAATCTCAGCCTTTTGTTCTTTCTCTTGATAATATTGTTCAATCGTCAAATTACGCAGCATAGAATTTTTACCGCCTTCATTGTGAACAAAATTAACGCTTTTGACATAATTTTCAATCACATGAATTTTTTGTAACGGGGTAACAATCAATAATTGTAAATTTAATTTACTAAATAACTCTAAACCATAGCGAGCTGATTCATCAGAACCCCGCCCGAAGGCTTCATCAATCATCACAAAACGGAAACTTTTTGATTGCGTTTCCCCCCACTCTAACCCAAATTGATACGCTAATGCCGAGGCTAAAATTGTGTAGGCTAGTTTTTCTTTTTGCCCGCCTGATTTTCCCGCAGAATCTGAATAATATTCTTTTTCTTGGTCATCTTCACGCCAGCGTTCAGAGGCTGAAAATAAAAACCAGTTCCTTACATCGGTGACTTTACGGGTCCATTTTTTGTCTTCATCGGTTTTTCCTGTTCGTCCTGAAAAACGATCAATCAGCTTTTTAACTTGATGAAATTTATTTTCATCATATAAATCATCATTACCTAAAGTATCGGCTAAACAGCCACGTAAATCTTGCTGAAAAGTGCGAATTTCAGTGTCTTTGCTACGTTCTGAAATTAAGGTAATATAAGTGCCTTTATTATAATCAATCCCATTTAATGAACGGTTTATTTTAGTGAGCTTGTCCTCTATTTCTTGACGTTCTTTATCTAAATTAGCCTGAAACATGGCGATTTTTTGAATCGTGCCTTCTTTTAGCATTTGATGAAAACGTTTTTCATGACGCGGCAAATCTTCTTGAGTCAACTTTTCTAGCATTACGCCAAATTCGGGCGCAGATTGTAAGGCAACATCAACTTCGCGTGTTTCTTGTGAATATTTATCTTTATATTGTTGCATTTGCGTGATAATCTTTTCACTCGTCCGTTGCACTTTTGCCATTTCAGCATTAAGCTTATTTTGTATCCACTTACGCATCAGCGAGCGTTTATCATCACTATTAGCAATACTAATGGTTACCGTCGATAAGGCTTGAGATTGCATAATTTTTAGTTTGGGAAAACTAAATTCACGTGATTCTTGCGACATTTCCTGCACTACTTTTTCAGAGCTTATCAGAAGACTTCTATCCAGTTCTAAGTTCGCTTCTAATTTACCACTCTCTTTAGTCGCAAGGGTTATTTTCTCATCTTGCGTTAAAATTTCTTGTAAGGTGGTATTTAATTGTTTTTGCAGGTGCTTTAAAATATCTGAATTATTTTCAATCTGATTTTTTTCATCGACTAAGGCATCAATTTTTAAGCTAATACTCTTCCAGTCAATATTTTCGTAAGTCTCAATATTCAATAAATCACGGGCTTTATCACGTTGTTGGCGCAATAAAGTTAAGGATTGGTCTAATTTTTTTAGCTGGGTGGCACATAACGATTTTTCACGCTGAACTGCCGCTAAGGTCTCATTAAGAGAATCTATTTTAGCTTTATTATCCCAACCTAAGACAAAATGAGAACGGTCGTTAATGGCATAGCGATCATCTTTTTCATGTCGTGACTGTCCTCTTTTGATTTGCCCTTGTTGAGTAATCGCTTTGGGATGTCGTTTGAAACTCTCAAGATCATTGGCACAATAATAATCAAGATGCGTTGCAATTTGTTGGGCTAACCAATCATAAAAGGGGCTTTCTGTTTTTATGCGTAGTTTATGAAACAGTGAGTTTTTAGCAGGGGTTTCAAAACGTTCTGTGGTTTTATTTTTAACCCTAAAATAAACTAATCGCCCTTTTAAATGGGTTTTTTCAACATAATGCGCCACTTTTTTGTAATGTTCTTCTGAAACCAATAAGCTCAATGCCATCGTGTGCATTACCCGTTCAATCGCCCCTTCCCAAGCTTGTTCCGTTTCATCTACTTTAAGTAATTCACCAATAAAAGGGAGTTCTTCTTCGGTTACATTAATCGTTTTAGCCAACTGCTGACGAATGCGTAAATTATTTAAAGGGATATTACTTTTTCGCGCTTGTAAGGACTGTAGCTCTTGCTTAAGCTGTTCTCCTTGTTCATTAAATTGATTACGACTAATCATAATATCAATTCTTTGTTGTTCAATGTCACTTTGCTGACACTCAATTTGCTGCTGTTTTTCTTCTGCTTGCAAACGATTATCATGAAAACTGTCGCTATTGTGAACAAAATTAAAGTCTAATTGCTGACAAAAGTCTTGATAACGATCTGATTGTTGTAATTTTTGTTGTTGATCTTTTTCTAAACGTTGTTGTTCGGCTCGAATATTATCTAAACGTCGTCCGCCATTATCTTCAATGCTTTGTTGAAGATGATGTTTTCGTTCGCTTAATTCCGTTGCTTTTATTTGTTGGTTTTCTAAACGTTGATATTGTTTAACTTGTTCAATTTTACGTTTAATGATTCTTTCATTAAGTAATTCGGTTTTATGCTGAGCAAAAAAAGCCTCTAGTGAATCACGACAACGGATTTTTTCTTGATGTTCCAGTTCATAATTTTGATACTTTTCGTAATCGACTAACAGCGGGGTTAATAATGAAAACTGATCTTTAGACTTTAAAACCGCTTCATGGGCGCGGTTTAGGTTTTCAAATTCACTACAAATAGAATTTACGCGCTCTTGAACAGGCGGGGCTTCTAACATATGTAAGCGCACAAATTCAGTTAAATTACCCACAGCTTTCATGGAAACGGTTTGATAGAGTAACTCTAAAGCTTGTGTACTTTCGATGCCTAAACGACGACGAAATTCTGCTGAATAATCTTTAAACGATTCAAAAATTTGTACTTGTTTTTGGCGTTTTAAGCGTTTTTTTAATTGCCCCAAATCATCGCCAAATTGAGAAAAATGTTTGGCAATCGTTAAAGGTTCTGTACTAAGTAAATAAAACCGTACAGGTTGATTTTGATCCTGCTTACACCAAAATACTTGAGCAATAGTGACATGGCTGTCATAACCTTCATTATAAAAATAGCCCAATAAGACGCTGTAGTTATTACTATCTCGCAAGGCGACTTGTTTTGCAGATAAATCTTCGGCATCTTTTTCGCTTTTATAATAACCCCGTACATAAGAGGTTAAATTACGCTCTTTAGCTTCCGCTCCTGCCGCTTTGTTATAAGTGATTTTTTGGGTAGGGACAAGTAAGGTTGTCAAGGCATCCACTACGGTTGATTTACCTGAGCCAATATCGCCTGTTAATAAGGCGTTATTACCTTTGGGGGTGATTTTCCAAATATGTTTGTCAAAAGTTCCCCAGTTTAATAATTCAAAGCGATGAAGTCTAAAACCTGCTAATTTATCACCGGTCATTGAATCTAAATTAAGTTGTTCGTTTTGCATGATCTTGATAAGTCTGTAATTTTTCGTTTAAATCGGCTGTCCAGTCTGCATCAACTAAGGCACTAATAATGCGTTGAATTTCTAAGTTTTCGGTATCATTTTTTAATTTGCGTAAAAAACCTAGGTCAGCCACCTTATTAATGACCGCATTAATGGTTGCTGATGTTTGGGTTTCATTGGTTTTTTCGGGCATGTAAATCACCATTAAATTAATCAGCTCTTCCCTTGAAACAATGACTCTTGTCTCCTCACCTGAACTATCAGCCTCGACTATTTTTCTACGCAATAAGACGCAAAGCAAACTCATGTGATAACTCAAAGGACGGCGATTAATTAAACGCGGCGGTGGATTTTTCTTCTCCTCCTCAGTGAGCGTAACTTGTTTCAACCACGCATAACCTTCAGTATCATTAATTTCCAGTTCTAGCCCGATAATTTTTACATAATCTAACACCTGTGATTGCAGGCTCAATAAGTTATTCCAAAGTACAGGCTGTTGCTGACGAAATAAAATACCTTTGAGTAGGTGAATTATAATGGGGGAAAGTTGGGGTGGCTTGGGCGTTTCTTCGGTCATAAGCTTGTCGTGTTAATTTAAGTTTTTAGCTAAACGCCGTGTAAAAATCACATGGGGCATTTTAACAAATTTTTGGATACCTTCTTCATCGTACCAACTTATGTTAATTTCTTTTTCACTATCAATTAACGCGTCGGTCACTGAGTTTTCTTGCGTTGCGATATTCATATAAGCAATGAGTTCACTCAACCCTTTTTTTAAAGGCTGTTGTTGACATAATTCTGACAAGGTAATTTGTGATTGGTTTTGTAAGGCTTTATTGATCTGTGATTGCAATAAGTCGCTATCAATATAATGTTGATTATAAAGTAAATCACTGTCAAATTTAGCAGAGCCCGTTCTTAAACGTTTATTGGCAATGATTGGACGACTCGGTGGGCGAAATAAAGCTCGTGATAATGGAAGTTCAATGGTGGCTTTTATATCATCTAAATAAGTAAAATCTTTTTCTTTGGGAAAGTCTTGTTGAAGTGTGAGTGCAGATGCGCCTATTTCTTTAATAATATCCATAATGCGTTTATTTTCTAACCACACTTGATCATCTAAATAACGGCGTAATTGTTCGACTAACCCAGAGCTTGTACGTTGAACTTTTTCTCCAGCTTCCAACAAATGATATTTCATTTTGGGTAATAACTCATCAGGCTCGCAACTTTTAACCTCGTCTAGGGCTAAAACTTTTTGAATGAGTTGATTAAATTCTTCTTGTTTACTCGGCGACATTAACAAGCCCCAAAAAGCTTGAAAACTTTTACCTTGATCGGAGTCTCCAATTTGATCGTGTTCACCAAAAATTTCATCTAATAAATCGCCTTTATTTTTGGAACTTCGGGCAATTTTTTTACGGGTACTGCGGTCAAGTTGGCGGAAATTTTCTTCTACTTGCCTAAAATCCATTAACAAACTACGGGCGGTTTCTTCTAGTTGATAAAAACGTTCTTTAACTTGGCGTGCATCGTAACTAATGACTTCACCATTTTTTAGCCTAGCAATTTCAGCCTCTATTTCAGCACGCTGTATTTCTAATTCACTAATGCGTTGCTTAGGATCAGTTTCTGTGGTTTGTAAAATAGTTCTTAATAATTCAAAGACTGTTAATAATCGAGATTCTGTTCCAATAAATTGTTTTTGTTCTAAGCTGCGTAGCCATTCGATGGATTTTTCACTGGCAGGGGTTAAATCAAACTCGGCTTCATCACTATTATTTGTATAATATTTACGCAAAAAAGCATTGTCTGTATTTGCCCAATCGGTTAAATAAGCATTGGCTGTTTTAGGATATTTGTTAGGATGAATTTCGCGGAGATGAAATAAAGTATCTTCAAGTTTTTCTACTAATTCACTTTGCCTTAGAGAACGACTATTAGGTTGGATAAAAACCCGATAAAAAAAACTGATAATTAGGGGGGAATTATCTGCACAAAGTAATCGCCAAGTGGGATGCTGTCGTAGTTTGAGTAAATAATCGTGTTCCATGTTTTTGGAAAAAAGCAAATATAAAGAGGATTTAATAATACTTGGCTAAACTTAAGCTATTTTGTATCATTACGTAAATAGTAAACCGAAGCATAAAGATAGCAGGAATTTTAAATAAAAAATAGCTCTAATTGTAACTACTCAGCTTCTTCAAATTAAAAAATATGCGTTTTTAACCTTGAAAGACAGGAATAAAAGGATAGCGTCGCCTTTACTTGTCTTTTTTCGACGATAGGAGGTGCATCATTCGTGTTATTTTACTCGAAAGATGCGCTTCGTACCTCAGCTCATCCTATAATTTAGCGCATCTTATCGCGTTGAGAAATAGGGAAAATTTGTTTTATATTGGTTATTGAAACTGATTCTAAGCTTTAGACCCGAAATGTCAAGAAAAATACTTTATTTTGTGTTTTCCTCAATCAACCCAAGGACGTGCTTGTTTAATTGCCAATTGTCCACGACTTTCATCATCCGTTTCCGTAATTTTAAACTCAATATCTATCGCAAAATTATCATCCCCTTGATACAACGTTTTAAAATGACTGTGAATAATCCGTAAATTATCACGTAATTGATCCATTTCTAAATCCGTTAAAACATTTTCTGTCGGCACAGGCGCGTCATAAATCGTTTCAATATTAGAATGCCTAATAAATTGCGTTTCCCACGCATAATCATTAATAGAGGCCGCTAAACGCGCGATAATAAATTCATCAGGAATCGGGGTAATTAAACCATTATCAGTCTCAATCGGCTCAGGATTGGTAATAGATAACTCCCCATATTGGGCGTTAATATAAAAACCTTCCCAATCAGGGTTATAAATATTTTTAGTAATCGCCACCCCATTCACTTGTTCATCACCATAATTTGGATGAATTAAAACCCCCATATAAGTTTTAAAATGGTCAATTCGATGTAAACGCCGCTCATCAAAGGCACGCTCCGTCCATAAACTCGCCCAGACTTGTTTAACACTATTAATGAGTTTGCCTTCTTTCGGTTTATGGGTCACAGAATCATATAAACCCGCCCCATTAAAGCCTTCTAAATCTTCATTATTGGTACTGGAACGAACGCGTAATTTTTGGGTAAACGGTTCACCTTCGGGTTGCCAAAATAAACGCACGGCTTCTATACGATCAATTAAGGTTTGTGGGGCTTCTGCTTGTTCAATAATATCGCGTAATGCGGTTAATAATGCGACTTTATTATCAAGTTTATTTTCAAGGTCAAGCTGTTGAATATATTGATATAAAGACAGGCTGGTATTGTCATTACAAAGCTTGGTTAAATCCTCTGCACAACGGGGTAAACGCATAAATTCATCATACATCGCAAAGGGCAGGGCATAACCTTTAGGTGCAACCCCTTCCGCTAGTATTTTATCTAATTCTGCTACATTCGCCGCTTTAACACCCACTCGTACCCAGTCTTGATGATGTAAACTTGCTAAAGGTTGTGGTTCAGTAACGGTTAAATCACTTTTAGGGATTGTGACTGTATCGGGAATTTTATCCGCTAACCATTGCAATGCCTCTGCTTCACTGGCTAAGGCTAACTGAATCCCCGCATCGCTGACGGTGTAATGTACCCATTGATTAATTAACGGGCTAATAGCAGGATCGGTTCTTACATTTTTCATGTAAGCATTGGGGGTATTATTTTGACGGGCTTTTAAATTAATATGGGACAGGGGCGTTTGTGGCGCTTCGGTAATAATCCCGCCTACATGCCCTAGATCATTGGGAATAAAACTATAAATCGCAATTTCAGTTTCATTAGGATTAGGATCACCCGCATTAATCACTTTTAAACGCCCATAAGCTTCGCCTTTATTTAAAATAGCGGAATCCAGTTGAGAAAATAATTGTTCTGTATTAATACTACGAATATTTTTCTTAGCAAATTGCTCAGAAAAACCCCTATAGTTTAATTCATGGGTATTGCCGACGGGATGATAGGCTAATGGGGTGGTTAAAAAAGGCATGGCAGAGGTAAGTGTTTGATATGCTTTTTCGATTAAGGCGGCCGAGACTGGATCAGTCGGCCAAAATTCTAATGCGTATAATCCACCGTCTGTATAGTGATCATAAGCAACCACTGAACCTGCTAAGTGATGACGGTCATCTTTAAAATAGGTTTCTGCGATAAATTGGCTGTTACCCACATCGTAACTGAATTGTTGATAATGTTTGAGGACATTACGTTGAAAGTCATAATGCAACGGGGTTTTTTCTGAATTGATAAAGAATAAAGTTGCATGATCGGTATCTATATCCGTGATGACAAACTTAAGTTCACGAACACCTAAAACGCCTGAAACATCAGCGGTTGTGGCTAATTTTTCAAAGGCGGCACGATGGGCTAAAAATAACGCGCCTTTATTATCGGCAAGCGACCAATTAAAAATAGTTTCCCCTGTACTATCTTTTGCCGTTTTCAGTAAAAATTGCTTAGGCTCAAGATTGGAAATTTGCTGCATTTCAACATCATGAATAAGCTGATTGCCCTCGGCTGACGAAATACAAAGTGAGGGAATCGTGACCAATTGTTGAGTTGATTGATAGCTTGCATCTGCTGTTGTGACTAATTCATCAAATCGTTGTAAATGGCTGACTTGAAAATGAAACGGGTTATCAGCAGTTAATAAATGAAGTTGCGCCTTAAATAACGTGTTGTCCCGTTCAATAAAGACAGATGGTAAATCAAGTTGACCCATTTGTGCAGAATAGCTTGCTTTATCCGCAGGACAATTCAATGCAACACTTGAGGTGGAGATACTAGCAAGTAACAAGGCAAGGCTAAGGGCGTGATATTTCATAATTAAGGTGTAATAGGCTGAATAAAGGAAACTCGAAATTGTAGCGGGGTCGCATTTTCAACTTGTTGCAATGTTAGTGCGTAAAATGTAGTTTCGTTATTAGCATTTTTTACGGCTAACCGTGGAATAGTCAGTAATCCTGTTTGTATGGAATAATGAATATCACTGGTTTTTTTATCAGGCTGTATTTTCGCTTCAGTTAACGTGAGTAATAATTCATCCACATTTTGAGTTAGTTTAAAACCCGCTTTAAAAACGCCTGAATCAGCGATATAAACCTCATTAAGCTGTAAATCATTTGTTTGCGCGTTAAAATTAGCGGCTACAGGTTGATTTAAGGGGTCTTGAAAAACATGAACCCCGTTATTTGACGCGACTAAAAAATAATTTTCAGCAATAGCGACGGTTAAACCAAACTGTCCATGACTGGGTAATGACTGGGGTTGTTGCCAGGGGGTTGTTTTCCATGTTTCAATCTCATTATTGTTAGCGAAAATTTCAACTTCGCCACTATTAAATCCTGATAAATTCGATTTACTTGCGCCGACAAAAATAGTATTTTTTAATTTGACAACACTTTGACCAAAAAAACCGCCTATTTTGGGTTTACTAGCCAGTAACAATTGTTTTTCTAACCATTGATCGGCTTGTTTTTTATAAATATAAACCGCACCAGAACGTAAGTCATCAAAAATATCTTTTTGTTTAACGCTACATAGAATGGTGTTGTCTTCAATAAGAATTTGATCGCCAAAATGATCGCCTGACTCGCCATTTTCGGCATTAAGGCGCGAGTGATAACGCCAATGATTATCCTGATTTTCATAAATAAAAATAGCCCCATTTTCTATACCCGGATCAAGAGTTGCTAGTTTACTAAAAGTAAAACGAGGTTGTCTTTGTTTACTTTCAGGGCTTGCGTTAGTGGCATTGGTATAAGGCGCGCCGATAATAAGGGTGTTTCCCTCTTTCGCAATCGCGTCACCAAAGCGTAACGCTTGAGAATCTTCTGGGATGATACTACTTTCAAATTGCCATTGTTTATTTTCATGACG
>DAOUTG010000034.1 GCA_030626845.1 Methylococcaceae bacterium | reverse complement strand
TACCGAAGTCACGGACTTACTAAACTCTTGTATGCGTTTTTCGGTGGGCTTTAGCGTGTCCACACCGTATTGATTTAAATTGATAGCCGCATTTGGATAATCAGAACCGTCCAAACCAAGCAAACTACTCACATCATAATAATGAGTTCCACCTTTTGTTTTTCGAGCAGGTATACAACACCCGTTCTTTCCCAATTACGAAATGTCGTCGGTGTTGTACCTAAGAGTTTTGCCGCCTCACCAATTTTTACTAATCTTCTATCCATAACGATATATTATCATAGATTTTTATATATTAATAGCTTCTGTTACTAACCCTAATGTAAAAAGTTACGCAAAAACAGCCGCCAAAGCATTAAGCGTTTCTAAATCAGGTCGTGTATGGTAAACACCGCTCAAAGGTTCTTCTACAACCATTCCACGAACAAATAAATAATTAACCCCCCCAAAATGGTGTTGATAATTGTAATCAGGCAGACGGTTCTGTAAATAAAGATGTAATACCACGCTATAAAGCCAATATTGAAAACCGTAATTATGCTCACGCATCGCGGCAATCAGACTTTCTGCTTCATAATCTAATAAATAATTACTCTTATAATCCATGACATAATAACGTCCATTATATTCGCAAATTAAATCAATAAAGCCTGTTAAATAACCTTTCAACTGTTTTTCATTTAAAGGGCGATAAGCATTACAATTTTTCAATAACTGATTAATTTGACTAACCTTAAACAATTTAATCGCTAAATAAAAAGGCATTTCTTTAATACATTGCCAACTATTAAGGTTTTTTAAACAAAAGTTTTCATCCGTCAAAGAAAGTGGCGTGCTAACCACGGTTTGCAATAACTGATTAATAACTTCAGGATTATCCAACGTTAGCCCATAACGCAAACAAGTACGGTCTCGTTGTTCGCTAATCTCTGTTTCAGGATCAGCCAATTTTTTAAAATTATTAAATTCCAGTAAACTATGAATCACATTACCTGTATGAGAACCTTTTGGTAAACTTATAGTAACAGGCTCATTTTCAATCTTATCTTGTTCTCCTGCTTGTTCTCCTGCTTGGTCTTCAACTAGTTCTGTCTGTGTTAAAGCTGTCAATGCGGTGTAACTACTAACACACCAGTAATCCTCAGAAAAAGGTTTTCTTGGCTTGGCTTCAAAGCTAATTACTGATTGTTTAGCTTGATAATAACCCCTCAATTCTATTTCAGACTCAAGCAGCATATAGGTAAAAACGGCGCTGTTTTGAACGGCAAAATTTTGTAGCTGTTGTTGCTGACACTCAAAATTATCCCCATAAAATTCCATTAAATAAGCCAAAGCAGAATTATTAGGATTTGATTTAGTGCGTACATTTGCCCAGACAATATAGCAACGATATTTTGCTCGTGTTAAAGCGACATAGAGTATCCGTAAATTTTCGGCAAGCTGTTCTTCTATCGCTTTTAATCGGTGGACTTCAAAATCATCTGAGCCTAAATCAGTTAATATTTTTCCATCAATAGAGCATTGTATTCGTTCTTTTTCTTGTTTTAAATAATCATGACTCTGCCATAAAAATGGACAAAAAACTATTTCGTATTCCAAGCCTTTACAGCGGTGCATCGTAACAATATTAACCGCATCATCATCACTTTCAAGTCGTAATTGTTGCTCATCTGACCCCCCTGATTCTTGAATAGCTCTCGCTAAATAATCTAAGGTTTGGTGCATTCCCAAATGCTGCTCAGTAACCGCCTGTTGTAGCAACTCAATCAAATGGTTCAAATTCGTTAAAATACGTTCTGCTAATGGCAATGCGGATAAATGTTGATAGACCTTTTCATGGGCTAATAAGCGCGATAACATCACCATCAGCCCTTGTTGCTGCCAAAGTAAGTGATATTCACTGAAACGAGAAACCCAAGCATCTAATTGCATTTCATTATTTATTAAACTATAAAAATCTTGTCCTTGCAAACCAAACCAATCCAGCATTAAGGCTTGTTTTAAATGGTTTATATCCGTAACTATTAACACCGCATTTAATAGTTGGTATAACTCAAAAGCTTGCGGAGATGTAAAAACAGATTCCGTGCTATTAATAACCGCAGGAACATCTCGCTGCTGTAAAGCTAACTGATACTCATGCGCTTGTCGATTACTCCTCACCAAAATAGCAATCCCTTTAGGCATTAACTTTAACGGCTTATTTTCACCTTGTTTTAATGAATAATTATTATTGGTTAATAAATCAACCACTTCATTAACAACCGCAATCTGAATAACTTCTGCCGCTTTTCCACTTGTCCAATCCCCTGTTGGACTTTCACTTTCAGCTAATTGCCATAACATCATCGGCGCAATGGGTTTTTCCTTATAAAAAATCTCTCCAGCAGTCGTTGTTAATGCCGATTCAACCCGATTAAAGGGAAGTTTTTCAAATAAAAATGCATTATCCCGTGAAAATAAAACATTAACGGCAGTCACTAAATCGGGATGAGAGCGCCAATTATGACCTAGAGTAAAAGTATACTGCGCTTGATCTTTTGCCGCAAAATAAGAAAATATATCTGCGCCCCGAAATTTATAAATCGCCTGTTTAGGGTCGCCAATTAAATATAAATAATGACTCCTTACAGAAAATAATGCATTAAAAATAGTCCATTGTTGATTATCCGTATCTTGAAACTCATCAATTAATGCCACTTTAAAACGCTGCTGCAATGCTTTGGTTAATAATTGTTGCTTGTCATTAACTAAAGCCGTAGATAAACAGCTAATTAAATCATCAAAAGTTAATAAATTAAGCTGTTGTAAATAGGCATCAACACTTATTTGTAAATCTTTAACTAACCCTAAACGAAAATGCAGAGTTAATTTTTTAATTTCGATCGCTAAATTATTAAAACAATTATTATTAATCCCTAATGTTTTTATATACGCGGCTTTACGTTCTTCACTGCTTTGTACTTTTGTCTTCCTAAATTTTACCCCATTCAAAGCCTTATTAATTCCTTGTTCAGTTAATAAATTTAAAGTCTCAGTTTCAGGTAATGAGAAACACGCTCCTTTTAACCAGTGATTTAATTTTTCAGCCTGTTCATCAAAGCTTTCCAAGTAACTTTTTTTAAACTTATCATCAAAAGAATTTTTTAGGGTTTCATAAACAGCGTCAAATTGTAATTGTGCTTGATTAATTAATTGTTCAACCTGAATTAATAAATCATCTAAATTCTTAACTTCTGGCACAATGTCAGCGATTAAAGAGACACCACTGATACTCTCTAATAAGGCTTCAGGAGTAGGGTAATTTGAGGTTAATAAGGAAACCTGTAAAGCGGTGCGAGGATAAAGTTGTTTGCGCCAATAATCATCTGTACAACGCTGTTTAATATGATAACTTTCAGCCGTTAATTCAAAATCAAATAATTGCCCACTTTCTAATGCATGTTCCATTAGAATGCGTTGACAAAAACCATGAATCGTAAAAATTCCTGCTCGATCAATATTTAATAACGCGCTTTCTAAGCGTTGTTTAATTAAACCAGCTGCCAATGGAAGCTTGTTAAACCATTTAACAACATTGTTATCAATGTGATGAACATGACCTTGAGTCAATTGTCGTGCTTCTGCAAGCCTAGCTCGAATTCTAGCCTTAAGCTCTTCTGTTGCAGCTTTTGTAAACGTGACGACTAACAACTGTTCAATATTTAAGTTTTCTTCAACCACAAAACGTAAGACTAACATTGCAATTGCATAGGTTTTCCCTGTGCCTGCACTGGCTTCAATTAAATTAATCCCTGTTTTTAATTGTGTTGAAATAGGATTGAAGTTTTCAATAGGCATACTTTTTAAGAAACAGTCCAAAAAAATGAAGTATGAAAATAAGTTTGCTCTTCTTTATTATGCTTAAAATTATCAGAATACCAAATCTCTTGCGTTTCTTTTTTACCTTTGCGGTATTTTATTGAGTCTTTTAGGTTATAATGAACTAATTCAGAAATTCCTATGTGTTCAGGCATCGGTAATTTTTTAGCAATCGTTGTTGCAATCGTTAATGCCTCACCACTCCAAATTAAGTCCCCATGTTGAATCGACTCATCACCTGCTCTAATACATAAGACTTGACCATCATCAATGCCAATAGCAAAATTCAACGCATCATAAATATCCAGCATTTTTTTAACCTGAGAATATTCATTCGTTAGCATATATTTTATTTTCATCGCAGCTTTCACCGCGCTGTTTAAAGAATCCTGTGTTGTTCCTTGAAAAAAAATATAAAAACCATCATCGTGCGCTCTACGAACAATGCCGCCTAAGTCATGTACAATTTCGATGATGACATAAAAATAACTCATCCGAATTTTTTCAAGCATCACCGCTGTATTTCTGCTAAGGATTAATGCTGTATCACGTATTTCTAAATAAATGACGGTTGATTCAAACCTGAGCCCTTTATTTTCAAAACATAAACGTGAATCATTCAAATCAGGAACTGTTTCAATATCCTCTATTTCAAAAGGCTCATTCAACGTTCTTTGTATTTTTTTTTCTATATCGGCTTTCATTTTAAATCTAATTTACCCTTAATTTAAGAAAAAGCTATTCAAAAAATGGCTTTCTCCCAAATTATTTTGCAACTATCAGGATAATTATAACCTTCTACTTGACGGTTTTTGTTTCTTGAGCAATAACGGTTTCTAAAACTTTAGTCATATTTTTTTGCCCACCAGCAGATTCAGCGGTAATCTTATACTTACCATTAACCACTAAAGCAGGAACACCCTTTACACCATAACGTACAGTAATTATCTTAGCCTGGCGTACTTTAGCATCAACAGCAAATGAATTAAAAGTTTCATGGAATTTTTCTTTATCCACCCCATGCGCTACAAAAAACTCAGCTAAATCAGCTTCTGATTGTAATTTTTGCTTTTTATTTTGAATCGCATCAAAAAAATCACCATGAACCTTATCAACAATATTTAGCATCTTAGCAACAAAAAAAGCCTTAGCATGATCTGTCCATTGTTGATTAAATGCAGCAGGTTGGCGAATATAATCAACATTTTCAGGTTTAGTCGCTAACCAATCGTTTAAAGCAGGTTCTAAATGATAACAATGGGGACAACCGTACCAAAAAAATTCAAGAACTTCAATTTTATCTGGATTTGTGACAGGTTGAGCAGGTGATAAAACTTCATAGCCTTTACTTTCTGCTTGTAATAAAGTTGCAAAACTGAAAAGAAAAATGAAAAATATATTTTTAAACATAATAAACGCCTTGTTAAATAAAAAATGGTGGCGTACAAAACCTATTTTGTACGCCATAAATTATGGGTTACTCAGACTATTTTTCTGTCAAAGACTTATTACCCATAACGGATAAATAATAAGAAACCGCTTGCATTTCTTCTGTCGTCATTTTTTTAGCGATCATATTCATCATATTTTCAGGATCTTTATTACGATCCATTGTTTTATAGTCCGTCAATGTTTTAAGCAAATAATCTGCATGTTGCCCTTTCAAAACAGGGAAAGCTGCAGGTTGATTACCCTCACCATTAATCCCATGACAAGCAATACAGGCTGAAACTTTAGTTTTTAAATTACCATTACGATATAAATCAGCCCCTTTAGCCAATAAATCATCTAATTTTTCTTGCTGTGCTTTTTCAATTAAAACAATGGTAGCCTCATCTTCTTCATCCTCATCATCCTCGCTAAGAGGCAAGATTGGCATAGGGTTATTAGAAATTGTTTGCGAGGCATAAAAAGCGGCAATATTTGCCATAGATTTATCGTCTAAACCCATTGCTAAAGGTGCCATCATCGGTGCATTACGCGAACCACTTTTTAAGGCGTTTAATTCCTTAATAAGATAAGAGGCATGTTGCCCTGCAAGTTTTGGAAAACTAGCAACCGCACTATTACCCTTTGCACCATGACAACCAGCACAAGCAGTCGCTTGTTGTTTACCCGCATTAACATCACCTTCTGCGTGTATAATAGCCGCTGTGGTGGATAATACTAACGAAATTGAAACTGTAAGTAATTTTTTTATCATCAAGCTCCCCTTCAAGGAATAAAAAATAATTAAGCAATCTTAAAATTAATTAAATTTAAGACTGTTATCGTTTAAGCTAAGATTAGTATCTTAGTGACCCTTTACAACATCTATATGAGATAACGATGAATCCAGTTTATCATCAAGCCAAATTTATTAATAGTGCGCCACAACTTAGTGACGCCCCTAAAGATGAAGGGTTAGAAGTCGCCTTTGCAGGTCGGTCTAACGCAGGCAAATCCAGTGCAATAAATACTTTAACCCGTCAAAAAGCATTAGCTCGTATTAGTAAAACACCAGGACGGACACAATTATTAAATTTTTTTGAAATCGAGGCAGGAAAATGCTTTGTTGATTTACCAGGTTATGGTTATGCTAAAGTCCCAATTTCTGTTAAAAAACAATGGCATAAAATGATGGAGGATTATTTAATTAACCGTAAGGCTTTATGTGGAATTGTTCTGGTAATGGATATACGTCACCCTTTAACTGAGTTTGACTGGCAAATGATTGAATGGTGTGGTAGTTCCTCAATACCCTTGCATATCTTATTAACAAAAATGGATAAGATTAATTATGGTGCCGCAAAAAACACCTTATTAAAAGTAGAGCGGGAATTAGAAAATGTTACTTTTCCACTCAGTTTGCAATTATTCTCAGCCGTAAAAAAGAAAGGTATTAATGATATTCATCAGATTCTAGATGGCTGGTTCAAACAATAAAAACCATAGAGTGGGCATATAACCCACCCTATAAATAGTTTTAGTTTTTAGCTTTATCAACAATTTGATTTGCTTTAATCCAAGGCATCATGTTCCGTAATTTTTCACCGACTTGCTCAATAGGATGCTCGGCATTAAGACGACGACGGGCGGTCATTTCTGGGTAATTTGTCGCCCCTTCAAGAATAAATTTCTTGGCATAATCGCCATTTTGAATATTTTGTAAGGCTTCACGCATCGCTTGACGACTTTCATCGTTAATGATTTTAGGTCCTGTAACATATTCACCATATTCTGCATTATTGGAAATTGAATAATTCATGTTAGCAATACCGCCTTCATACATTAAATCAACAATTAGCTTTAATTCATGCAAACATTCAAAATAAGCCATCTCAGGCGCGTAACCTGCTTCGGTTAAAGTTTCAAAGCCTGCCTTAACTAATTCAACTGCGCCGCCACATAATACCGCTTGCTCACCAAATAAATCCGTTTCTGCTTCATCACGAAAGGTGGTTTCAATAATTCCTGAGCGTCCACCCCCAATAGCTGAAGCATACGATAAACAAATAGCTTTTGCCGTTCCTGAGGCATCTTGCTCAATCGCGATTAAATCAGGAATCCCTCCACCACGAACAAATTCAGAACGTACCGTATGACCTGGCGCTTTAGGGGCAATCATAATGACATCTAAGTCAGCACGCGGGACAACTTGATTAAATAAGATTGAAAAACCATGAGCAAAGGCTAATGCAGCTCCTTGTTTAATATTAGGTTCAATTTCTTCTTTATAAAGTTGAGATTGGAACTCATCAGGCGTTAAAATCATCACAATATCAGATTCTGCAACCGCTGTTGCCACATCTTTAACGGTTAAGCCTGCGGCTTCTGCTTTTGCAATAGAAGTTGAGCCTGCGCGTAACCCGACGACGACATCAACACCTGAGTCTTTTAAATTGTTTGCATGGGCATGACCTTGTGAGCCATAACCAATAATAGCAACCTTTTTACTTTTAATAATAGAAAGGTCAGCGTCTTTGTCATAATAAACTTGCATTGTGTTATGTTTCCTTAAAATTAATTTTGAACGAGTCTTTTACTCGGTTCGTTATTATTTAAATTTTGATTACTAAGCACTTAAACTAATAATACCGTCATAAATGCAATCCTTTTTCTCCACGAGAAATTCCCGTTGCCCCCGAACGCACCACTTCAATAATTGAATCTTCATCAATTGCTGCAAGAAAAGAATCAAGCTTTTCTGATGTCCCCGTCATTTCAATCACATAAGTATTTACAGTCACATCTATAATTTTTCCACGAAAAATATCAGCAGTTCGTTTTATTTCTTCACGACTTTCACGCGAAGTTCTTACCTTAACCATCATTAATTCACGTTCAATATGAACCGCTTCTTCTAAATCAATCAGTTTAACCACATCAATTAATTTATTTAATTGCTTGGTAATTTGTTCAATGACATCATCTGTTCCATCTGTAACCAGAGTCATTCTTGATAACGTTTCATCTTCGGTCATAGCAACAGTTAATGATTCAATATTATACCCACGGGCGGTAAATAAACCTGCAACTCGTGATAAAGCTCCCGCTTCATTTTCAATTAAAATTGAAATAATATGTCTCATTATGCTAATTCCCTATTGATAGGAGTATCAATCGCAACCCGTAATTTCATGTCATTATGCGCTTTTCCTGATTCAATCATCGGATAAACATTTTCAGTTCTATCGGTTAAAATATCTAAGAAAACCGTTCTATCCTTTAATGCAAATGCTTCTTCTAAAGCAGGCCGTACTTCTTCAGGTTTATCAATTTGTATCCCAACATGTCCATAAGCCTCTGCTAGTTTAACAAAGTCTGGAATCGCATCCATGTAAGAATGTGAATAACGACTTTCATAAGAAAATTCTTGCCATTGTCGAACCATCCCCATATAACGATTATTTAAATTAATAATCTTCACAGGGGTTTCATACTGCAATGCGGTTGCTAATTCTTGAATACACATTTGAATACTCGCCTCGCCTGTGACACAAGCAACCTCCATATTAGGGTAAGCAAGCTTTGCACCAATCGCCGCAGGCAAACCAAAACCCATTGTCCCCAGTCCGCCTGAATTAATCCAGCGACGGGGTTTGTCAAAATGATAATATTGTGAGGCAAACATTTGATGCTGTCCTACATCTGAGGTAATAATGGCATTCCCTTTTGTCACCTCATAAAGTTGCTCAATAACATATTGTGGTTTAATTAGACGACTTTCACGATTATATTCTAGACACTTGACTTCTCGCCATTTATTAATCTGTGTCCACCAAGCACTCACTGCTTTTTCATTAATTTTATTCTGACCATTTTTAATTAATGCCAACATTTCTTTAAGCACCGATTTAATGTCACCGACAATCGGAATATCAACTTTTACAGTTTTAGCAATTGACGCAGGATCAATATCAATGTGAATAATTTTTGCATAAGGACAAAAGAGATCAAGTTTCCCTGTGACGCGATCATCAAAGCGCGCACCAATAGCAATAATCACATCACTTTCGTGCATTGACATATTCGCTTCATAGGTTCCGTGCATTCCCAACATACCCACAAATTGTTTATCTGTTGCAGGATAGCCACCTAACCCCATTAAAGTATGGGTAATGGGATAACCTAATGTTTGCACCAATTTAATTAATTCTTTACTAGCTTCACTTAAAATTACCCCTCCGCCTGCATAAATCATCGGTTTTTTTGCCGACAATAATAAGCCAAGTGCTTTTTTTATTTGTCCACTATGCCCTTTAGTTGCAGGATTATAAGAGCGCATAGATACTTTTTTAGGATATTTATAAGCCACTTTAATACTAGGATCAGTAATATCCTTAGGTATATCAACAACGACAGGCCCAGGTCTTCCTGTTGTTGCCACATGAAAGGCTTTTTTTAAAGTTTCTGCAATATCTTCTAGATTTTTAACTAAAAAATTATGTTTAACACAGGGACGAGTAATCCCAACCATATCAACTTCTTGAAACGCATCACTGCCGATAACAGCAGAAGGCACTTGTCCTGAAATAACCACCATGGGAATTGAATCCATATAAGCCGTTGCTATTCCTGTAACTGCATTCGTTGCGCCAGGTCCTGAGGTGACTAAAACCACACCAGGCTTTCCCGTTACACGCGCATAAGCATCAGCGGCATGCGTTGCGGCTTGTTCATGTCTAACCAGAATATGTTTAACATCCTCTTGATGAAACAAAGCATCATACAAATGCAAGACAGCTCCACCTGGATAGCCAAAAATAAATTCTACCCCTTCGTCTTTCAGACATTGAACAACAATCTGTCCACCACTAAGTTCCATATCAACACCCTTAAAATCACAATCTATTTTATAGAGGGACTTCCCCTCTATTTAACCCTTTAAAATGGAGGATTAAATATTAATTCTATTTTAGAAAAAGCCGCTCAGACTACTGTTTTTATCAGTTTTCGTCAAGAAAATATCTAACTATTTTTAACACACCCCCCTGTATTTTATAAATTTTCCTATGCAAACTTATAAAGATTATTTACTATATCCCTAGAATAAATTTCCAATACCCTTTACGACTTCCTCTAAGCTAAAAATGAATAAACACGATAATAGACAAATTGTTTTGGATACAGAAACAACAGGACTTAATCCTAAAGAAGGTCATAAAATTATTGAAATCGGTTGTGTCGAACTTATTAACCGCCGTTTAACGGGAAATCATTTTCATGTTTATATTAACCCTCAACGCTTAATTGACAAAGAAGCCATGGCTGTTCATGGTATCACTAATGACTTTTTAAACGATAAACCCATTTTTGCAGATATTGTTGATGACTTTATCGCCTTTAGTAAAGGTTGTGAGTTAATTATTCATAATGCACCCTTTGATGTTGGTTTTCTAAATCATGAATACAAACTCTTAAACCGTAATCTAAATAAAGTTGAAGATTATAACACTATTTTTGATAGCTTAACTTACGCTAGAAAAAAACATCCAGGACAAAGAAACAGCCTTGATGCGCTTTGTAAACGTTATGGAATAGACAATAGTCACCGTGATTTACATGGCGCATTACTAGATTCTGAAATTCTCGCTGATGTTTATTTATTAATGACAGGGGGACAGTCATCCCTTTTAGATGAACAACAAAACTCAATAACTGATAACCAAGCCCCTCAATTTATTTCTACCAACAGATCTTCTTTAAAAATAATTTCCTGTACCGATACCGAACAACAAATACATCAAAAACGTTTAGATGCGATTAATGAAGCCAGTGGCAATCTTTGTTCATGGACATCTAATTGAGCCTATTTTTTGAGTTTAGCTTTAAAAAATAAATTTAAATCACTAATATTTTCTTCAATTTCTTTGACAAGAGCAACAACCTTAGCTATTCCTTCATCTTCTGCCAGCAAAATTTCTGTTGTTTTTATTAACTTTTCAACTCGATCTGCACCCAGCGTAGAACAAACCCCTTTCAGCGTATGTAACTCATTTCTAAGTGATGATACGTTTTTTTGCGCCAAAGCATTTTTAATGTTGTCTAAATATCCTTGCTGTTCTTCAAAAAACAAGTCAATCACTATTTCTACAATATCAGTTCCCCCTAAACGCTTTACCACCACATCCCAATTACAAATCATCAAGTTATTATCCATTTTTTTATCCATTGACCCAGAAACATGTACTTGTGTCACTTCATCATTTAAATTTATTTGTTTATCAATTTTTTCATATTCAAAATAACCCGTAAATGAAAACTTACTTCCAATATTTTCCTCACTTTTCAACCAAATATTTCCGTCCATTAGCTCAACAATTTGCTTAGAAATAGAAAGCCCTAAACCTGTTCCACCAAATTTTCTTAAAACAGAAGAATCTGCTTGTAAAAATGATTCAAAAACAGTCGCCTGTTTAGCTTTTGCAATCCCTATCCCCGTATCAGTTACCTCAAATAATAAACAGCAACGTTGTCTATTTTTCTCTTTCAATGAAATACTTAGTGTAATTTGACCTGTGGTCGTGAATTTAACCGCATTATCCAATAAATTAATCAATACTTGCTTTAATCTCCGCATATCACCCACAAGAAATATGGGAATTTTTGAATGTGTGGTTATCTCATAAATTAACTCTATGCCTTTTACATCAGACTTTTGTTTTGCCATCAACAAAACTTCTTCCATTAAATCTTCAAAATGAAAATCTACCTTTTCTAAAATAACTTTACCTGACTCTATTTTAGAAAAATCTAAAATATCATTGATAATCACTAATAAAGCGGAAGAAGATTCTTTAACAATTTCTAAATAACTGCGTTGCTCTTCAGTTAGTTCAGTATCTAATGCTAAATCAGTCATTCCTATAATACCGTTCATCGGCGTGCGTATTTCATGTCCCATATTCGCTAAAAAATCACTTTTTGCTTGACTTGCCTCTTGTGCATGAATAATAGCATCGTTCAATAATTTTTCATTTTTTCTACGCAAACTAATATCATTAAAAACAGCAACACTTCCAATAACCGTATCATTTTCAATTAAAGGGACAGAGGTAATGATAATGGGTAAAACATCGCCGCTTTTATGGGTAAAAAATTCAGTTTCTGAGCTATACGTTTTCTTATTTTGAATACTTTTAAGTGTAGGGCAATCAACTTGTAAGACACGATTTCCCTTTTCATCTTGATAATGAATAATTTCGTGTAAATTCTTATTAGCTAATTCTTTTGCCGACCAGCCTAATATTTTTTCAGCCTCTGGATTCCAAAAAGTACAAAGTCCATCAGCATCTAAAACATACACCCCTTGCGCCATAGTGTCTGTTACTTTTTCCATAAAATATCGACTATCTGACAATTGCCGTTGCTGATTTTTTTGAGAGGTAATATCAGAACAAATTGAAACATATTCGTAACAATTCTTTTTTACATTTAAAAAAGGCACAATAGTTTGGTTTACCCAATAAAATGTCCCCTCTTTTCTTTGATTTCTTATTTCACCATGCCAAACTTTACCTTGACTAATATCCGCCCAAAGTTGAGTGAAAAACATCTTGTTATGATAATTGGAATTAATAATATGATGACTTTTTCCAATTAACTCTTCACGTGAAAAACCACTCATTTCACAAAATTTATCATTTACCTCAACAATATTCCCATCAATATCAGCGGTACTGACAATGGCATGTTGATTTAGGGCAAATTGATATTTTTTCATAAGCGTTTAATCATTTATCCAATTTACCATCAAAATTCGAGAGAATTTCCAGCACTTTATTCCAATCTTTAAAAAAAGCTTCAACACACAAAGGGTCAAAATGTTTATTCACATTTTCTTTCAAAAATTCAACCGCTGCTTCTAAAGACCAGGCTTTTTTATAAGGTCTTGAGGAAACTAACGCATCAAATACATCAGCAACTGCAACAATACGCCCATAAATAGAAATTTTTTCAGCTTTCAACCCATAAGGATAACCAGAGCCATCATACTTTTCATGATGACCCAAAGCAACTTCCGCTCCCATCTGCATCAATTGTGACGAACTACCACTCAAAATCTTATAACCAATGGTAGTATGTTCTTTCATTAGGGCAAATTCAGAGGCATTTAATCGAGCTGGTTTTAACAAAATAGCATCAGGTATTCCCACCTTACCAATGTCATGCATTCGAGCGGCTTGTAAAATCAATTCCTGCTCTGCCAAAGAAAGCCCTATTTGTTCTGCAATATGATGAGAATACAAAGACATTCGTTTGATATGTCCCCCTGTTTCGGGGTCGCGATACTCCGCAGCTTTTGAGAGACGATAAACTATTTCTGTTTCTCTTTCACGAATCTCTTTAGTCGCTTTTATTACTTCATTATTTAACCATTGTGCCTTATCTGCTAATTTATGCTGATGACTCTGTAATAGCAGCATGTTTTGTACCCGAATAATAAACTCAGTTTTATCAATAGGTTTATTTAAAAAATCTGTAGCCCCTGCTTCTAAGGCTTGATAACGCACATTAAGATGATCATTCGCTGTCACCATCAACATAGGAATCTCTTTTTTCTTAGGATAACCCCGAAGCTTAATTATAAACTCAATGCCATTTATTTTTGGCATCATATAATCAACAATCACTAACTCATAATCATTCTTTAAACACCATTTCAAAGCATCCTCAGGTTTTACAAAAGCAATCGCTAAATAACCCTCAATTTGTTTAACCAAATACTGGAGTAATGTTAAGTTAATCAAATCATCATCAATTAATACAATTGTTTTCATGAGTAAATATTTTTAACCTAATCTAAAAATCCGTGCAAAATAATTTTGATTTCATTTTTTAAGAAACCCACAGGCGAGCATTCCTAAATAATCGCATCCAAGCCCCTTCTTCTTCCCAGTCATCAGGATACCACGAATTTTGCAGTGTTCTAAAACAACGTTCAGGATGCGGCATCATAATGGTAAAACGTCCATCCAGCGTTGTTAATCCTGTAATACCCTCAGGCGAACCATTAGGATTTGCAGGAAAATATTCAGTGACATCACCATAGTTATCAATGTAACTTAAAGCGACCTGTACTTTTCCCCTATCAGATGCTGCAAATTCAGCACGCCCTTCCCCATGAGCAATCACCACAGGCAATTTAGAACCCTCCATCCCTGTAAAAAAAATAGAGGCCGATTTTTGTACTTCAACCATTGCAACGCGTGCTTCAAACTGTTCTGATTGGTTGCGCTTAAAGGCTGGCCAATGTTCAGCTCCTGGAATCAACTCTTTTAGTGCAGAAAGCATTTGACAACCATTACAAACCCCTAAACCAAAGGTATCAAAACGTTCAAAAAATGCGCTAAATTCAGCTCTTACTGTTGAATTAAATAAAATAGATTTAGCCCAACCGCCACCTGCACCTAAGACATCACCATAAGAAAAACCACCACAAGCAACAAGTCCTTTAAATTCAGATAAACTAACTCGCCCTTCAATAATATCACTCATATGAACATCTATTGATAAAAAACCAGCCCGATCAAAGGCTGCTGCCATTTCTAAATGCCCATTAACGCCTTGCTCACGTAAAATCGCAACTTTCGGGCGTGGTAAAAATTCTAAATGGGCGACAATATTTTCATTAATATTATATGATAGATTTACACTTAAACCTGGATCATTATCATCACTAATTTCTTCAAACTGTTGTCTTGCACAATCAGGGTTATCACGTAAGGCTTGCATTCTATAACTTACATCAGCCCAAGTTTGTTGTAATTCAGCACGAGTGCTACTGTAAATAGTTTCACCGCCTGCATTAATTTGTAAATGCTGTCTAGTTTCTACGTTACCTAAAACATGGGTACAATCACCTAAATTCATCGCTGCTAATAAGGTTATCACGCGCTTAATATCCGCTGTTTTAACCTGTAAAACAGCGCCGAGTTCTTCATTAAATAAAGCCGCTAAATTATCTCCGCCTAAAGCATCAATATTAATTGTTGCCCCCAAGCGACCTGCAAATATCATCTCACAAACGGTTGCCAATAATCCGCCATCAGAACGATCATGATAAGCTAACAATAAGTCTTGCTCATTTAATTGTTGAATCGAATTGAAAAAATTAATTAATAAATGCGCTTCATCTAGATCAGGACACTCATCGCCTAATTGTTTATAAACTTGCGCTAAGACTGAGCCACCTAAACGATTTTTCCCTTGTCCTAAATCAATTAAAATTAATACACTTGCTTCATTTTTTAATTGGGGGGTTAAAGTTTGACTCACATCAAGCACAGGGGCAAATGCGGTAATAATTAATGATAACGGTGAAGTCATGGTTTTTTGCTGTGAGTCTTGTGTCCAAACCGTTTTCATTGATAACGAGTCTTTACCCACAGGGATTGCAATCCCCAACTGAGGACATAATTCTAGTCCCACTGCTTTAACGGTATCAAAAAGAGCCGCATCCTCACCTTCTGAACCTGTAGCCGCCATCCAATTTGCAGAGAGCTTAATATCGCCTAACTTCCCAATGCTTGCCGCCGCTAAATTTGTCAAGGCCTCAGCAATTGCAATTCGCCCAGAAGCGGGGGCATTAATTAAGGCTAATGGGGTACGCTCACCCATTGCCATGGCTTCCCCTGTCAGCGCGTGAAACCCAGAGGCCGTGACAGCGACATCAGCAACAGGTACTTGCCACGGGCCTACCATTTGATCTCTTACCACTAAGCCTGTAATTGAACGATCACCAATATTAATTAAAAAACTTTTATCAGCCACTACAGGGAAGGCTAAAACACGATCAATAGCCCCCTTAAGAATAATCCCACGTGTATTGAGTTTAAGTAATTTACGTTGATGATGACTTACATCACGATGTAATTTAGGTGATTTTCCAAAAAGTACCGACATAGGCAGATCAATCGGTTTATCGCCAAATAATTTATCAGTTAAGGTTAAATGTTTTTTTCGTGTGGCTTTACCAATTACTGCATATAAACAACGTTCACGTTGACAAAATTTTTCAAATAAAGCCAGTGATTTAGGTTTAATTGCCAATACATAACGCTCTTGAGCTTCATTACACCAAATTTGCATCGGTGACATCCCTAAATCGGCATTTTTTACATCACGTAGTTCAAAGTTCCCCCCGCGCTCACAGTCATTGATAATTTCAGGAACAGCATTTGATAACCCCCCTGCCCCTAAATCATGAATTGAAATAATAGGCGTGTGATCACCTAAGGCATTACAATGATTGATGACTTCTTGGCAACGACGTTGCATTTCAGGGTTTTCTCGTTGAACCGAGGCAAAATCTAATTCAACCGCACTTTCTCCCGAAGATTGTGAGGAAGCGGCACTTCCACCCAGACCAATTAACATCGCAGGGCCGCCTAAAATGATAATTAAAGAGCCAGCTGGAATGATTTTTTTATCAACCAACATAGGACGAATATTCCCCATCCCGCCTGCAACCATAATGGGTTTATGATAACCGCGTAATTTACCTATCTCATCGGTCGTTTGCTCAAAAGTACGAAAGTAGCCCGCTAAATTAGGTCGCCCAAATTCATTATTAAATGCAGCCCCACCAATAGGTGCTGCTAACATAATTTCTAATGCTGATGCAATGCGTTCAGGCTTACCATTATCTTCTTCCCATGGCTTTGGGTAACCTGGTATTTTTAAATGGGAAACCGTAAAACCTGTTAACCCAGCTTTAGTTGTCGAACCTCGTCCTGTCGCCCCTTCATCACGAATTTCACCGCCAGAACCTGTTGCAGCCCCTGAATAAGGAGAAATAGCCGTTGGATGATTATGGGTTTCGACTTTCATTAATAAATGCGCGTCTTCTTCCACATAAGCATATTCTCCCGTTTTAGGGTCTCGAATAAAGACTTGGGCTTGAGAGCCTCTAATCACTGAAGAATTATCACTATAAGCCGATAAAATATTATCAGGACTTTTATTCGCCGTATTACGTATCATGCTAAACAAACTGGTTGCTTGTTTTACGCCATCAATCGTCCAATCTGCATTAAATATTTTATGCCGACAATGCTCTGAATTTGCTTGCGCAAACATCATTAATTCAACATCTGTAGGATTACGCTTCAAATCTTTAAACGCCTGCGTTAAATAATCAATTTCCTCAGTTGATAACGCTAAACCAAGCGCAGTATTAGCCCCCCTTAGTGCCGTATTTCCTTGAGTCATAATATCAATTTCACTCAAAGGTTTAGGCGAATGAATGGCAAATAGGGCTAAATCATCTTCATTTTCAACAATGCTTTGCGTCATTCGGTCATGTAATAAAGATTTGACCTTTTCCTTACTCTTATCAGATAATGCAAATTCGGTCTCTAAGCGATAAATAATGCCCCTTTCTAGGCGTTTAACGGCTGATAAACCACAACGTTGAGCAATTTCAGTGGCTTTACTGGACCAAGGAGAAATTGTCCCCGCACGGGGTGCTACAATAAACTGTAATACCTGCACGGGTAAATGCTGATGCCCCTCACCATAATCTAATAAGGTATTTAAAGTTGTCTGTTCTGTGGGTGTTAAATCTTTATTTAAATCAACAAAATGTATATATTGTGCAACAATAGACTTAATGCCTTTATCAACTGCTTTTAATTCAGTTAATAATTTACTCACCCGAAAATTAGAGAGTGCCGAAGCCCCAAGAATTTTTAACATAATCATAGCTCCCTTTAATTACTTTTAAGCCGCCAATTCCGTATGAAGCGTACTAAACAGTAATTTTAATAATTTTAAACCTGCGCCATCTGACAAAGGTTGGTTTTCATCATTTAAAACAATAACTTCAATGTTATTATTATGTTTAATAAGTCGAATATGATACTCTTTTTCTTGAGAATGATCGGCTGCAAAAATAAATAAAAACTCATCCTTAACTGAATCATCTACAAAACCTGTTTTATTAGGATCATATTGAACAATAAACTGCCCCCCCGCTTTGTTACGATTTGTAATCTCAATTTTATTACGACTTAGGGCTTTACCGACTAATCGCCAAACAGGCGAAAATTTTTCATTAATACGTAATCGCGTTGCGCCCCCATCAAACATCACAAAATCAACCTGAGTGATAGTCTCTTCTGAATTAATCACCTCAGAGGAATCAGTAGGACTAGCAATATTTTCAGTATCACCAACCACTTCAATAGTTTCAATAGAATCAGCATTATTATTTTCAGTGCTTAGAACATTATCTTCAACGACAACCATTACCTTTTCAGTTTCATCTTTTTCAGGTTCAATAAGTGAACGCTTAAAGGTGTTATCCTTCAGATCATGAGGAATAGTCAATGGGGCAATTTCTTGTCGAAATTTATAATCTTTTTCTTTATCAGGAAAATAATTTTTCAAACCACAACCTGTCAACACGGATAACACGACAACCGAAATAATAAAACCTGTTCTATTAATTTTATTCATTATTTTTAAATAATTTCTGCTTGCCGCATTGCTTTTTCAACTGTCTCAAAACAATCATCCGTCAGCGGTGTTAACGGTAACCTAATACCTCGCCCCATCATGTTCATTCTCGTCATTGCCCATTTTACAGGAATAGGGTTAGACTGAATAAATAATTGCTTATGCAGTCCTGTTAGTTTTGCATCAATTGCAAGGGCTGCCTCTCGATTACCATCAATCGCTGCCATAATCATTTTATGAACTAAACAAGGGGCAACATTACCTGTTACTGTAATCGTACCATTACCTCCTGCCAAACAAAATTCACAACTCGAACTATCATCGCCACTATAAATAGCAAATTCATCACCACATAATTCACGAATTTGAATAATACGTTTTAAATCTCCTGTCGCTTCCTTTACCCCAATAATATTCGCTATTTTTGCCAAACGTCCAATCGTTTCTGGTAACATGTCACAAGCGGTACGTCCTGGTACATTATATAAAATAATGGGAATATCAACGGCTTCTGCAATCGCCTTGTAATGTAAAAAAAGCCCTTGTTGAGTCGGTTTATTATAATAAGGTGTCACTAAAAGGCAACCATCAACACCTAATTTTTGTGCCTTTTCCGTTAACATAATCGCCTCAGCGGTTGAATTAGCCCCTGTTCCTGCAATCACAGGAATTTTACCTCCCGCATAATTAACGATTGATTGAATAACCTGACAATGCTCATCTGTGGTTAGCGTTGCCGATTCACCCGTTGTCCCAACAGCCACTAAAGCATCAGTTCCTTGTGCTATATGAAATTCAACCAATTTTTTTAGGCTGTCCTCATCAACAGAGCCATCGTTATTCATAGGGGTTACTAAAGCAACGATACTACCTTGAATCATGAAAACCTCTCGTTCACAGTTATAAATAAAAATGAGTCCATTATAGCAAGCAAATCCATAAAACCCAGTTGATAACTTTTGATTACCTATTTAATACTAAAATATTGTACAATGTACGGTTAGATATTTATTTAGTGCAAATGCACTTCCCTCCTTTATTCTTTCAATAGGTACATCAATGTCCGATAGTGTTTCCCCTTTACCCTCTTTCCGTGATTTAGCACTGTCAGAACCTGTTCTAAAAGCATTGGATTCCGTGGGTTATGAGACACCCTCCCCTATTCAAGCACAAATGATCCCTTATATTTTAGAGGGCAAAGATGTTATTGGACAAGCGCAAACAGGCACAGGAAAAACAGCCGCCTTTGCATTGCCTATACTCTCAAAAATAGATTTAACCCAAAAACAACCGCAAGTACTGGTACTCGCACCCACACGAGAGTTAGCGATTCAAGTAGCAGAGGCCTTTCAACGTTATGCCTCTCAACTTAAAGGTTTTCATGTCTTGCCTATTTATGGAGGACAAGACTATAGCATTCAACTACGTCAATTGAGACGAGGAACACACGTCGTTGTTGGTACGCCAGGTCGAGTCATGGATCATATGCGTCGAGGCACATTAAAACTAAACAACTTAACCTGTTTAATTTTAGATGAAGCTGACGAAATGTTACAAATGGGTTTTATTGATGATATTGAATGGATATTAGAACAAACCCCGCAACAACGTCAAATCGCATTATTTTCGGCAACCATGCCACAAATGATTCGTAAAATTGCTAAAAAACATTTACAAAATCCTCAAGAAGTGACCATAAAAGTTAAAACTGCCACCGCTTCAACGATTCGGCAGCGTTATTGGTTTGTTAGTGGGCTACATAAACTAGATGCACTCACCCGAATGCTGGAAGTAGAAACTTTTGATGGGATGATTGTTTTCGTCAGGACAAAAACCGCAACGGTTGAATTAGCAGAAAAATTAGAAGCACGGGGTTATAGTGCCGCTGCCATTAATGGAGATTTATCACAAGCTTTACGTGAACGTACCATAGAAAATTTAAAAAAAGGGCGTATTGATATTTTAATTGCCACCGATGTGGCTGCTCGTGGTTTAGATGTTGAACGTATTAGTCATGTTATTAACTATGATATTCCTCATGATACTGAAGCGTACATACACCGTATTGGCAGAACAGGTCGCGCAGGACGAACAGGCGATGCGATTTTATTCGTCTCTCCTAGAGAGAAACGTTTATTAGGTAATATAGAACGTGCCACCAAACAAAAAGTTGAAGAAATGCAACTGCCTTCAACGGAAATTATTAATAACACCCGAATTAGTCGTTTTAAGCAACGAATTAGCGATACGTTAAATGCAGAAGAGCTAGGTTTTTATACCCAATTAATTGAGCAATATCAGCATGAACATGATATTCCTGCGATGGAAATTGCAGCAGCGTTAGCGCATTTAGTACAAGGTGAGACCCCTTTACTCCTAAAAAATCCACCCAAACGCGCCCCTCGTTCAGACAATAAATCAACCGCTAATAAACCGCATCGAGGAGAAAAATCGGAACGTAGAAGATCACGTAAAGAAACAGGGGTGGATATGGAATTATTTCGCATTGAAGTCGGTCATAGTCATGGTGTAAAACCGGGTAATATTGTCGGTGCAATTGCTAATGAAGCAGGGATTGACGGTCAACATATTGCCTCAATTAAAATTGAAGAAAATTACAGTACCATAGAATTACCTTCTGGAATGCCTAAAGAATTATTTCAATCATTGAAAAAAATTAGAGTAGTAGGGCAAGCACTTAAGATTTCTCATTATAATGAGGATGCCCAAAAAAAATCTAAAAATAAAAAGCGGGTTAGTTCCAAATCAAAACGAGGAAAAAACACCTAGTTTTTTTATTATTACAAAAGTTAGAATAATTTCATTTAAACCTTAGAGAACTTAAAAATCTCTGAGGTTTTTTTATACTTGGGCTATTTAAGACCCATTTCACAAATCCTCTACCGCAACAGCCATCATTAATTGACAATAACTGATGAGGGATGCAGAATAAAATTCTAGCTTAATATTTTTCTTGACCTATACTGTTAGTATAAGATTTAGCCAAAAAAATTTAAAGTAAATACCATGTATTTATAGGGATTATTCCAATGAAAAAAAAAATACTTGCAATAACCATACTCCTGCTTGCCAATTCCCCTAATGTATTTGCAGGCTTTCTTTTTATAGACCCGCCTGTAACAACAACGCCTGTTACAACAACGATTACAACACCTGTTACAACGCCTGTTGTAGATCCTGTTGTAGACCCTGTTGTAGAAATAATTCCCCTCCCTCAAGCCAATGATGATTTTGCAGCCCTGGCTATTGGCATTCAAACCTCAGTAACAGGGAGTGTCATTAGCAATGACCTCAATAGTGAACGGGTTAATATTAAAGGGTCACTCATTGGCAAATACGGGGTATTAAGTTTATCCTCTTCTGGTGAATATACCTATACGCTGTTTCAAGAAGGAACAGACATTGATTTATTAGAACCTGAAGATCAAGTTAAAGATGTTTTTACCTATGTTGCTTTAAATACAAACAATGAGCAATCAGCCGCCACCTTAACGATTGAACTTATTTCTAAAGTTGATTCTACCGCTTCTAAACCTACTGCTATTAATGATACCGCCTCATTAGTGATAGGCGTTCAAAAAACAGCGACAGGCAATTTAATTAACAATGATTTTAATATCACAGGTGTCACTGTCAATGGCTCATTGATTGGAAGATATGGTGCATTAGAATTAGCCACAACAGGAGAATATACTTATACCATTTTTGAAAGTGGTGAAGGGATTGAATCACTTGCAACCAATCAACGTGTTACAGAAACCTTCAACTATACGGGCTTTAATACGATTAATCAGCAATCTTCTGCCCAATTAATTATTGAACTAATTTCTAAATTGAGTCCTTCTCAAGCAACTTCCAGTATCGCTATTGCACGGGATGATAGTGTGACGGTTCGGGCAAATAGCATTGCTACAGCAACGGGTGATGCCACCAGTAATGATGATAGCAGTACTAATAGTGACACCACGACAACCTCTACTCGAAGTAAAAGTGTTCAACTTAATAGCACTGCAAATAGTCCTTATGGTTTCTTAGTCCTAAATGTTGATGGAACGTTTACCTACACCCTCTATGATGGCTCACCGAATGTTTCAGCCTTAAAATTCGGTGACACGATTACTGATAGCTTTATTTACACCTATTTGGATGAATTTGGGCAATCAGCTTCTGCAAAAATAAATGCGACAATCATCGGTAACCCCGTTGATGCCGCGGGTAATACACTATTTGATGCTACCAATACTGAAGAGCCTTCTGATACTTTTACCATCAGAGATGCAGGGGGAGAAGAACTGCCGGTGTTAACAGGAAAAATCACGAGTAGAACCACTGAAAATAATGCAAATAGTATTCAAATTATTGGTTCACCTGCGCGTGAACATGGTTTTTTGATTTTAAATGCTGATGGAAGTTTTGTCTATAATCTCTCCCGATACTCACCTGCTGTCTTAGCCTTAAAAAATAATGAAATTGCGACCGATAGTTTCACTTATACTTATTTAGATAAAGTGGGTCAAAAAACCACGGCTAAATTAAATATAACAATTATAGGTCATCCTCTTGATGCGGCGGGGAACACTATTTTCCAAGAAATTGATGATGGCAGTATTTATGATAACGTTGATATTGAATTCAACGACCGCTCACCTCAAGCAACGCCTTTAAATTCCTCTCGAAAAATTAGAGGGCATTTACATAACTCAGGGGATAAAGATTGGTATACCCTGTCTAGTGCAGGAGATGAAGTCATTACCCTTGAAGTTTGCCCTCGTGGAAGCAGTTGTTTTGGTAAAAAAAGCTGGGTACTCTATGTTTTTGATGGGGATTTATTAACCACAGAACAGATGAAAGAAATGGAGGAGACTGAAATTACTTTTGAGCGGCGGCTTGATGAAACAGAACTACGCGATGATTTATCAGGTGAGAGCATTATTGATGGAATTTCTAGCGCAGGGGTATCAAATCACATGTATCTAAACTATCGTAAAAATGTCTTCAGTGAAACCTTAATAGGGGTTATTGACCCCTGCTTTGATACCTCTAACAGCCTTGATATTGGGGTCGGTGAAGGTAAAAAGAATTATTTTTTCGCCGTCTCATCCCCTTTAAAAGGGGCGGGCAATGTCGATGGGGATAATGGTTGTGGTGCAGGCGATGTAGTCTTAGAAAGACCTGCGCGTTCTGTCATAGGTAATGATGCAGAAACCCCGCCTACCGCTAAATTATATACCTCAACAGAAGAATATATTAGTGTATTTCCTGTCAGTGATGACCAATATACCATCAAAGTTACAAGCACAGGACTTCATCCCTTACTTTCAGAAGCCGCACAAGCCAGTTCTGCAACCTACAACTCAACGACAGGTGAATTAATCTTACCTAAAGTTCGTGTTTATAAGGAATTATATAGCGCTAAATTAAAACCAGAAGATTCAACCGTAACCGATAAAAATAAATTAGTTTTTATCCTAGATAGTCTTACTTCACTCGGTTCAAATAATGTAACTGATAATTTTCAAGCAACTTACGACCCAAATAACAGACAAGTCATTATTCCACGTGTCAGTGATACAACGAGTGATAATGCTTATTCGGTCATCTTGCAATATTTTCCAGCGGCTAATGGAAAAATAGATACATTTGAAGTCCTTAGTTTTATCCTAATTGAATAAAAGTAGCCCGTATGAAGCTCAGTTTCATACGGGCTACCTAAAATGCTAGCCCTAAAAGATATTATTAACAGCATTCAAACCCATGCCCAAGTTGATGCCATCTATCTGTCAATCACGTGAAGCCATCGATGAACTAAAAAATCGAGGCGATTTAAATATAGATCAATATCAACAACTGTTAAATATCATTGGTTTTCGTCATATTTTAGTACACGATTATCTAGATATTAATGAAGCCGTTGTCGAGTCCATTATAATGAAGAAAAGTTATGCTATTATGGAAGCGTTATTAGTACAATGGAAAGATGAATTAAACTCATTACCCTAGTCTAAATTTCAAAAGCATAACTTCTTATTAATAATAATTTATACGAAAAAATCCCATTCGGTAGCTGAGGCATAATGCGCTTCCATTTCAGGGGATAAAATAATTTCAGTCGCGAGATTTTCAAGGGTTAATGCCCCTGTTGTTAAATTTTCAACCCAAAAATCTTTACCTGCTTCATCCACGTTCCGATGAAAGAAACTTAAATAAAACTGTTCAACTTGTGTTCCAATTTCAGCTTGGGTTATATCAAAGCCAATTTTTTGTAATTGTTCTTCAGAATTCATGAACTCTAATGCCATCGCACCTGGGGCAAGTCCTTTATTCATCATGGCATCGGTCCAAAATTTTACGCCATTAATATGGGGTTGTCGTCCAAACATTTGTAAATAAGTCCCCGTAACCCCCTTGATTGCCAATTCATTTTCATAATCAATAGTTAGTGTTTGATCGGCAAATTTTAAAGTCTCAATATTAATTAAAGAAACAACGACCTTAGTATCCGAACTAGATGTTAATACTAAACGCCCAAAGTCTTGATGAATTTGATAATCACTTAGATTCCCTTCAAATTGAACGATGTCATTATTCAATCCTCCATGCAGTTGTTGTAAATTTAAACCTTGACTAATATGAATTAAATCATCTCCACCTTTAGTGGAAACACTTTGTTGAGACTGGTTATCGCCTATGACTAAGGTATTCGCTAAATCATCCGCAATGATACTAATATTGCCTGTAATCGCCGCAAAACTAATTTGTTTTAATTCTAGTATTGTGTTGGGATTTAATGCATTAGCATCTACGACAATCACATTTCTTATAGGATTCTCATTATCATTTTCATGTCTACCTTCAATAATAATATTTTTATCTGCAATATTAGAATCATCGGTGGTTAAAACTATTTTTTGCTCAAAGAAGGAATCGTTTTGGGAAAAACTAGTAACAAAATTTTTGCCCCCAATAATCGCATTAGCTTGATTGGTTTTAAACGTTGTTTGAATATCAGCCATTAGATTATTATCTAAAGCGGGTTGTAATTGAGAATTTTCTAGTCCTACTGCTTGAAATCCAATGTTATTAGGGACGATAACGCTGATACCTGAGCTGCCATTAACACTACCCAAAAGGATGTCAGCATGGTTTGGGTTTAACGTTGTCGTATTTTCTACACGTGTACTAGCAATAGGTTGTACAGTAGAAACTAAGACAGTTCCCCCTTCTGATTTTATTATGTTTTGTTCTAAAACAACCCCGTCAACCGTTGTTTTTGTGGGCGGTTCAGTCGTTTCAGTTGGAAGTGTGGGGGTTACTGGAGAAGGAATAGGTGTTGTAGGTGTTGTAGGTGTTGTAGGTGTTGTAGGTGTTGTAGGTGTTGTAGGTGTTGTAGGTGTTGTAGGTGTTGTAGGTGTTGTAGGTGTTG
>DAOUTG010000105.1 GCA_030626845.1 Methylococcaceae bacterium | reverse complement strand
CAATAAAAGTGCCTTAGACTAAAGTCTAAGAAAACTATTAAGGAAATACGCTTTTATGTCAGCTGCTAAAATAACCTCAGAGGGTCAAATCACCCTTCCTAAAAATATTTGTGAACATTCTAATAGAGCAAATACTGCACACCTCCCAATTTACAGTTCAATCACCAGATACAATCTGGAAAGCATTATTAGAATACCAACAAAATTGCTGATTTTTCAGATTACCTAATTGCTAAAATTAACTACAGCGAAGGCTGTAAATTTACCCTCACTTTTGATAAAAAAGCATCGAAATCACAAAAATTTAAACAACTTAATTAACCTGCTTGCCCCCATGCAAAACACCTTAAACAACCTCATCAATGCAGCGAACCAAATCATATTAGGTAAAGAGCCACAAATTCGTCTCGCCTTGTGTTGTTTACTTTCCCAAGGTCACTTACTCATTGAGGATATTCCGGGGGTTGGAAAAACCACGCTCTCACATACGTTGGCCAAATTATTAGGTTTAAATTATCAACGGATTCAATTCACCAGTGATATTTTACCCGCAGATATTATCGGCTGTTCCATTTTCAATGCAGAAAAACATCAATTTAGCTTTCATAAAGGGCCTATTTTCAATCAAATGATTTTAGCCGATGAGATTAACCGCTCAACGCCAAAAGCACAAAGTGCTTTATTAGAAGCAATGGAAGAACAACAAGTCACCGTTGAAGGTAAAACCTATAACTTATCAACCCCTTTTTTTGTTATTGCCACCCAAAATCCCAATCACCAAATCGGTACATTTCCCTTACCCGAATCACAATTAGATCGTTTTTTAATGCGGATCGAATTAGGTTATCCTAATTACCAAGCTGAACGAAATTTATTAATGGGAGAAAACCGTCAGCAACTTATTAGCACTTTAAAAGCGCAAATTTCCCCTGAAAAACTTACTGCCATACAAAAAACATGCGCTAAAATTCATGTTTCACCTGCATTACTTGATTATGTCCAAGCACTGATTAATTACAGTCGTGAATCAACCGATTATAACGAAGGACTTTCTCCCCGCGCAGGGGTAGGATTATTAACCGCAGCTAAAACATGGGCATTTATGCAAAATCGTGATGCAGTTTTACCTGAGGATGTGCAAGCTGTTTTACCTGCAGTTGCCGCTCATAGATTAAAACAAGGCCATACAAATTCTGAGGAAATAATCGCCCCGTTATTAAATAAAGTTGCCATTCCTTGAACCTACAAAAATTCCGCTGGAAAAATTTATTTCAACGCCAGCATGTTGATAAAGAAAACGTAACGTTAACTCACAAACGTATTTATATCCTCCCCACGCGCAAAGGATTAGGCTTTGCAATGCTTGTTTTTTTATTACTGATTATTGCTTTTGTCTACAATAATAACCTTGCTTATTTATTAAGCTTTTTATTAGCCAGCCTATTCTTTATTAGTATTCTTCATACGTTTCAAAGTCTTTCAGGGCTGATTATCTCAGCAGGGCAAGCGCATTCAGCTTATGCAGGCGATGCCGTTATTTTTGATCTTTACCTTGATAACCCAAGCATTGTAAAACGCTTTAATTTAAACATAATTTTAGAAAATGCTAAAATTATCAATCTTAATGTCAAACAAAAACACTGCGTTAAACTAAACTCAGTAACTTCTCAACGAGGCTGGCATCACTGTAAACCGATTACCCTGTCTTGTAGTTACCCCTTAGGTTTATTTAAAGCGTGGTCTGTGTTTCATTTTGAAACCAAAGCACTGGTTTATCCTAAACCTTATGCAAAACCCTTACCTTTTCCCGAAATCGCGACAGAACAACAGTCGTATGGAAACCAAAAAGGACACGGTGATTTTTATGGTTTAAGAGCCTATCAAGCGGGGGATTCTATACGTGATATACATTGGAAAAGTGTCGCTAAAGGACAAGGATTACATAGCAAGGATTATAGTAGTGAAACATTAACCGAACTTTGGTTAGATTATGCTCAAACCCCAGCTTATGATACCGAGCAACGTTTGAGTCAATTATGCCGCTGGTTAATTGATGCCGACAAATCAGGTTTACACTATGGTTTTATACTTGCAGGGTTAAAATTACCACCCAACTCAGGTAGCAGCCATTTTAAAAAATGCTTAACAGCACTTGCCCTTTTTAACTCGTAGCGTTAAAGCCATGTTATTAAAAAATAATCAACGCCCTCTTATTTTTTTATTAAGTTCCGTTGCTTTAATCACCCTGCCCCATTTTTGGCATATTCCTTTATCTATTTTTGGATTTTTTTGTGCCATGCTATTGTGGCGTTTTATTGCTATTTGGAAAACGCACTGGTTGCCACACCAACTGATTTTATTACTACTTATCGTTGGTGGTATCGCACTATTACTCAGCCATTTTCGTAGTTTTTTAGGGCGAGATGCAGGAACTAGCTTATTTGTCATTGCTTTATCCCTTAAATTATTAGAAATAAAACAAGACCGTGATTTATATTTAATCAGCTATTTAGCCTTTATTATTGCCAGCTCACAATTTTTATTTGAGCAAAGTATTTTAATGGCAGTTTACATTTTATTTATCTGCGGTGCTTTATTAACCACTTTAATTATCATCAATACGCAACAGCCAAAAACACGAGAGGCCATCAAAAAATCAGCGCTTATTATTGCCCAAGCTTTACCGATGACTTTGGTACTCTTTTTCCTTTTTCCTCGTATCCAAGCCCCTGATTGGATATTTTTTAATGATCCTAATGCCAGTGCCAAAACAGGATTAAGTGACACTTTAGAACCAGGTTCTATTACCAATCTTGCGCTATCAGCCGAACTTGCTTTTAGAGTTAAGTTTGAAAATGATAACCTTCCTCCACCAAGACAACGTTATTGGCGTGGGCCTGTTTATTCATACACCAATGGCAAACGTTGGACAGCATCGTGGCAATATGCCTACGCGCCTTATATGGACGCGCCTAAATTTAATGGCAAAGCCTATAAATACACTGTATTACTAGAACCTCAAAATAAAAATTGGGTTTACGCGCTAGATATGCCCGCACAATTTTCAACTAATATTCATAAAAATCAACACCACCAGCTCATTAATAAAAAACATTCGACTCATCGTAGTGAGCATCAAATTGTTTCCTATCCTGATTACAATACAGGCTATATCACTAAAGGAGAATTTAAAGAAAATACCCAACTCCCCTCCCCGCCGTCTGAAAAATTGAATAATTTTGTTCAGCAATTAAAGGGCTTTGATGCGGCGAATGAAACTTTTATTAATAACCTACTCCAACATTTTAAAACTGAAGATTTTTATTACACCCTTTCTCCTCCATTAATGGAAGAAAACCCCATAGAAGCCTTTTTATTTGAAACCCGTCGTGGTTTTTGTAGTCACTATGCCACAAGTTTTGTGTACTTAATGCGGATTGCTAATATCCCAGCACGTGTCATTGGCGGTTATCAAGGGGGAGAATTTAATCGCGTGGGTAAATTTTTAGAAATAAGGCAGGCTGACGCTCACGCTTGGGCAGAAGTTTGGTTAGAAAATAAAGGCTGGGTACGGGTTGATCCTACCGCAGCCGTTGCCCCAGAACGGGTTGAACGAGGTGTTGATATAGATGAACAACTTTCTCAAAGAGCCGTTAATTTTATGTCATTTACTAATAAAAACTACAGTTGGTTAAAAAAATCACATCAACTCTGGCAAAGTCTAGATTACAGTTGGCAACGTTGGGTAGTCCAATATGATACCGGCAATCAATCACATTTTTTATCATCATTGGGGATAAATAATTTAAAAACTACGATTTACTGGATGATGGGACTGATTACTTTTATTACCTTAGTTTTAGCAGCCTATTTATTTAAAAATAATCATCGTTCAATAGATAAAGCTTCATTGTATTATTTAAAATTTTGCAGAACACTTGCTAAAGCAGGTTTAGCACGACAAATTAATGAAAGCGCAAATGATTTTGCTGTAAGAGTAAAATATCATTTCCCAGAGCAACAACAAAAGGTTACCACTATTACGCATTTATATAATCAATTACGCTATGGAAAATATCCCTCTGAGATTAAATTAAAAAAATTACAAATAGCCGTTAATAAATATAAAGTTAAAGCAAAGAACAAAAAGTCATAAGTTTTACTGCAATATTCCAAGCATAATTAAAAAAATTTGCTCAATATCCTCTGGAATACGATAACTATGTAAATCTGTTCCTTTAAACTTACCTATTCTTATCCAAAGTTAAGAAATAGTGTTAAATAATGGCTTCATCCTAGCTAGTTTCACTTCGATGTTTTGAAGCCAGAGCTTACTAGTCCACAACATTAAGCGGGCGAACCGACCGCTTTTAAAGCATAATTTTTTAAATTAATAGCCGCGTTTAAATCACGGTCTATTTTTACACCGCACTCGCATATCATTTCACGTTTGCTTAAGGGCATATCTTGAATTGTTCCACAGCCTGAACACGTTTTTGTACTTGGAAACCATCTATCT